>CAZISK010001152.1:0-2328 GCA_964541355.1 uncultured Candidatus Obscuribacterales bacterium | reverse complement strand
GATACCTTCGTGTGAGTTTTGATGCAACCACAGGGGATCATTCTTGAATCGCCTCTTTTCCAGATCGATCAATTGGCGATTCAAACTCAAGAGATTGCCCGTCTTCACCTGTAGTTGCCGACTTAACAGAGGAATTCTGGGATCGTCGAATCCTTCTACAATGTCCTCGCGTAGCACATCTTCAAATCTTCGTATAATTTTCAGCGTGTCCGCCCATTCATTTTGCACCTTCTCGTTCGCCTCTCTGGACCCCGCGTCTGGCGCTCCCTTTAGCATTCGGTTCAGTATGATGTTTTTCTTCGGAATCTCGTCTATCTGAGACCGGTATTGATCGAAAATCGAGTCTTCGTGGGTGGCGGCGAAAGAGGTTAGCAAGAATCCGCAGCGAATCAACTGTCTGAGGCAATCGTCAGCGAGGTCGACAAGTTGCTTGGAACGAACAGCATCACGTGTACGTGCCTCTGATTCGAGAAGCAATCCGAAAAGCACGCAGTAAAAGATCAATCCGCAGACAAGCGGCAATGCGGCAAGGAAGAATCCTTTTTTCGCGATGGTCATTTTCGTGCCGCTTGGCTTCATTCAATTCATCTTCCCGGAGGTGGCATGGAGCTCACGCTCCAGATATTGTATTTCGGCTAGCAGTGGATCGCTGTACATCTTCGCTGCGCGCGCGCGTTGATATGCTGTTAGTGCACGTTTGCACGCGTCAAGCGATTCCTTCATCTTCGATTCTGCTTTTAGACTGGATGCCCAATCGCACAGAGCCTGTCCAAGAACGAGGTATTTCTTGTGCTCTTCAAACCAGGAGATAGAGCGCTGATAGTACTGATTGGCACGCTTGTAGTCTTTTCGAGGTGTTAAAACGAACCAGGCGTAGTGAAGTTGCGCCATCGCATACTCAGCTTCGTTCGGGTGGAGTGTTGCTATGCTAATAGCGCGTTCGTAGAGCTTTTCGCCTTCGTTAAAGTGTCGGTTGGAAGCATAGAAATCGGCAAGATTGTACATAATTCTTGCGCACCGTGGAGTCGTATCTTTCGGCAGTTGGCGCGTCAAAACATCTCTTGCGGCCGCTTCAGTCTTTGGAGTGAGTTTTGCCTCCTGAAGACAGATCGAGATGTTGCTGTCTACTTCCCGTGTGTGTTCTGACACGGTGGACCCCTCTTCTGATTTCAAAAACTGAATGAGCTCCAGGTTGAAGTCGAGTGCGCTCTCGTCGGTAGACCGTATCGTGCCACCAGCCGAAATGGGCATTTGGAGAAATGTTCTTCTCCGAAGTGGAGGAAGTTCTTTCAGGCGGTTTAGAGTTTCGTTTGCAAGTCTGGTGCTTTCGGCGTGATGCCCTGCGCGTGCCTCCGCCATTTGCAGCATACGTACGATCATGATGATTTTTTCGCTCTTAATCCCGAATAGTTTTTTTGCCAGAGCATATGTCTTTCTGAAGTAAAGAGCGGAAAGCTCTCTGTCACCAGGTCTGTCTCTTTTCGAGTAGAGCGTCGCCAACAACGAATATGTAGAGTAAACATCCGGAGAGACTTGACCGGTGGTGTTTTTGGCGAGTTCGACGTTCTCCAGTGCGACGCGCTCTGCCGCAGAGAAATTATGCGAAGCGATCAAAGTCGATATCACAGCGTTGTTAATTATGAGACGATCGACGTTGTATTCCATTGTCTTTGGAGTACAGTCGAGCGCTTGTTGAAAGAGTTGATGCGCGCGCGGATAATCAGAAGTGCCAACAGCTCTTTTCCCTTTTCGATACAATTCCATCCAGGGATCCAGGTGCGCCTCGGCTGATTGTGAGCATAGCGTAGCTATGGCAAAGAGCAGAATCTTGTATTGCTGCCTGGACAACTTATGTCAGCCTCGCTCGTGTGGACATAGATGATGCCGGGTTCTTGATTGAAACACTGAGGTTCTGTAATTTATGTGCCATGACGGTTGGCGATGTAACCGTAATGTTTGCCACTGAATGCGGTGAAACAAGCTCGATGAGGAAATTCCGGGACTCACGAGAATTTGGATTGAGAGTGCATTACTGTCCATTTCTGGCGTAAACCAATACAGAGCCTAAGATTGGGTGGTCTCGAAGACAGACCGAAATGGAAGTTGCATTTGCGACAATTTGATCTCGTGAAGGTATTTATGGTGCGCTTGTTTGTTTAGACACAAGCTGTGTCGTTAGGCTAATTGCTCATCAGGACTGGATCGAGACGGCGTCGCTGAAACGGCACTCGCAAATAGTAAACAATATAGTAGAACAAGAGTTCCCGAAATGAGGTGAGACTGTCCTATCCGTCGTTGAAATTCATAGATAACCGCCCTGGGCAAAGA
>CAZISK010001151.1:0-2336 GCA_964541355.1 uncultured Candidatus Obscuribacterales bacterium | reverse complement strand
CTTTGATGGCTTTGGTTCGTTGTTCGAGGATCTTGCCTTCCTTGACCATGTTGCGCTCGCCGAGCTTATGGAGCTCTTCGAACGAATAAACACAACCGTCCGGCAGCTTGTATTGCTTCTTAATCTCTTCGATGGTGAGCTTCACCTGACCGGGATACATGACTACGAATGCTTTGACCCGCGGCAATTTTTCTTTGATGGCAAGAATCTTTGCCAGAAGCTTTTCATTTTGAACGAAAACGAACTCGGTTTCGGAGTTGTTGAGTATGTATTCGATATCCGAGGTGGAGCTGGTTGGATATATCGGAACCGACACAGCGCCATTTACGAGTGTGGCGAAGTCAGCTACTATCCAGAGGTGAGCTGTCTGAGAAAAGATGCCAACACGAGCCTTTTCCTCGAGACCCAGATGTGCCAATCCGCATGCGGTCTCTCTTACCAGGCGACCGAATTCAGTCCAGCTCAGGGACTGATATGGATTTTTCCCTTGCTTGAACATGAGAGCAGGAAACTGTCCCATCTCTTCGACCCGGCTAAAGAAAATCTTGGCGAGATTTTTTTCCACTGTCCTATCCCTCTAAATTCGGGTTCCGAAGCACACCTTCGGTGGGCGTTTATCTAAATTATGTGTGGATTGATCGGTCAAAAGTTCCCAGTTGGCGCCAATCTTGAACATTTTTTGCGTCTCGGCACAGAGCGGTCGCGATCGGCATTACCAGGCGCTCTATAACGAACAGCATAATTATAGTCAGTTTTCATGTGGCTACAAATTACGTCAAAATCAGGTGAATTCAACTTCGCCGGATTAAATCTGGAATCCCTTGCCGTATCTATAATTGGAGGCGAGCATCAAAGCATGAAATTAAAACAATGATTTTTCACAAAAGCATCCGTCAATTACCAGTCGGATTAGCTATTTTGAAGCACTTTCGAAGATTCAATGGTGTTTAGCCAAACCGTGACCTGTTCGACTAATTCATCGATTATCGGGTCGAACATCATGTCGTGCCAAGATTGCTTGAACTGAATTTCCTTTTTGATCGGGGCTTTGAGATTGTTGAAAATCTGCCCGCTGACTCGATTATTTACAATTTTCTCTATTCCTGCCGTCGCCATAAGTACTGGGCACGGGCTCGTCGTAACCTTCTTGGTGTCCATGGTCAGTTTTAGAAGTTCTAGACCCATGCGAGCGTTGATTGTGAACCGTCGATCCGGATCATTTCTCAGAAAATCCCGGACCGCGATTGTCGGCGTTATGTCGTCGACCGTGTAGGGCAGCTCTATATCTTTGTCCGGCGAGAAGATTGAGGCGATCAAGGCGTTGGCCTTATACAGTGGGCCGAACGTGGTCGGATGACCGTCGAAGCCCGGAGAGAAAAGAACCAGGGCGTCGGGATTGACCTTGTTGACTGAACAGAGCGCCACAACAGCACCCATGCTGTTACCTACCAGATAGACCGGCTTGTCGCTGGATTGCTGCTTCAGGTATTGGAAGCTGGCTATCAGGTCGTCGAGCCACTGTTGCTTTGATTCGAACCTTTCGCCGCGGCGTTCGCCGAAGCCGACCTGGTCATAGGACAGCAGGTAATGGTCGTGTTGAACCATTCGTTGCGCGAACGCTTCAAACCAGCCGCTGTGGGCACCGAGACCGTGCACTAGCAGGCATGTCGCTTTGGCTCTATCCAACTGGCCCCAGCTGCGTGCGGTTATCGTCCAGCTCGTGCCGGTCGATGAGTGACCGTTGAAGGTAACCTTTTTTGCGGTAGATGTCAGGTTGATTTCAGCGCTCATAACAAGACGATATTATAACTGTAGGTAGGTAGCAAACGCGGTTTCAGTTTTATCTCTTAGTGACTCAACAAAGTACAACTTCAAATGGGCGCGAGCAAGCCACTACAAGTGGTGGCAAGTTTTGGCGTGGCCTGATCCTCGTCCTGGTCATTTGTCTTGCTGCCTATGCGACTTACGAGTACACGAGACCGCATCAGACCGAGCTTGACAAGGCTGTGACCATGATCAAGCAAGGCAAGCCCGCCTTCGCTATTCCGATTCTAGAGCGTCTGACGCATGAGGAGCCTGATAACGCCAACGTCTTCCCCTGGCTAGCTCAAAGTTACCTTGCCTGCGAGCGCTATGCCGAAGGGCGAACGGCATTGGATACCGCGCTGAGGCTCAAGCTCTCCGCTGAAGAGCTGTCTCCTGTGATTCAGGCTTTCGCGGAGTACTATCAGCGCCGTGCCGACTATGTCGAGGCGGAGAAGCTCTATCAGCTCGTGGCGAAACGTCACACTGGACGTACATTCGACGTCGGGCGTGCGAAGCTCTATATGGCATGG
>CAZISK010001150.1:0-2341 GCA_964541355.1 uncultured Candidatus Obscuribacterales bacterium | reverse complement strand
CATAACTGTTTTCGGTGGGCCCTTTGAACCTGACGTAGGCAGCTCGGGCAAAGAACCTTGAGTATTTCCCGGCTTGTCTGTCGACCGCGGCAGGTTTTTAGCGTCGGCACCGGCAACGGTGCTCTGCGGATTCAACTGAGAGTTTTTCGAACCGCCTTCACCAGTAGCCGGTCTCGCTGAATACTTGCCGATCAGGGCGCCTGCCTTTATTGCCAGGGGAACCGTACCAGCTGTAATTGCGGCAATTGAGGCTGATTCTAGAGTACTTGCCGCCACATTTTTCAAGTTAACGTTGCGCCAGAACATTGGACTATTTATGGAGATTAAATCAGCTCTGACACCAACCTCGTCGGCAATTCTCTGAGCTTCCGCCTTCAAACCACCATGGAATCCTTCCAGACCGGAATAGAGTGCGCCATTCGTCTTTCCTGCAAGAGTGTTTGAAAAGGCTTCGCTCACTTTGTTCCCAAGCGTGGTCTTCAAACCTGCTTGCAGTGCCTTACCACCGGCGTGACCCAATCCCATAAATGCGGAGCCGAGAAGTATATTCTCAGCTGACAACTTAGAGGCATCTCCCTCACGAATGGCGTGTCCGGATGATAGCCCTATGGTGGTTGCAATGGTCTTGGTGCCTTCACCAATTGCCCGGGCAGCCAGGGCTGCGGTGTCACCATATTTAGTTGCCACCTTACCGACTATACTGTTCAGCGACAGGGCTGCTTCTGCTGTAACTTGACCTTCTTTGCGCATTAAAGCCGATGCGTCCTTGATCTGCTTCAAAGACTTTCCACCGGTCAGCACACTATCGAAGAGCCCGGTAGCTGCGTTGACTCCACCTTCGACAAATCCTCCGGCGAAATTCCTGACATTGGCGCTGTTATCCGAGGCATGTGCCACCGTACCGATGGTCCCACCTCTAAGACCAGCCGAACCCAAGATCGCCGCCGTACCTTGCACTCGCTGCAGTGCCGTTGCACCGGCCTTGGTGGCTGCCATGTATGCCGCGCTACCCATTCCGGCGGTTGCCACCGTTATGACACCAGTCTTGATACTGCTGGCGGTTTTCTCCTGCAATTCCTTGCCCTTTGCTGCAATTGTTTTCGAGTCGGATGTGCTTGTTTGCTGCTCGGAACCGACGATTTCTAAGGTGGCAAGTTTGTTGTCGAGGGAGGCGTTGTCCAGCTTGTTAGGATTAAAGCCCGTATCAAATATTTCGGACAGCTTCTTGTTCATCACTTCGCCCTGGCGTTCGACGAATCGGGCTGCCGATCTGACCGTATCCTCTACGTCTCCTCCGGCATCAGGCTTGCCGTCGGTGAATAAGCGCCTCGTACCCAGAGTGCCTATGTCCTTCAAGATGGTGGAGGTGTTATTTCTTCCGAGATAGGCACCAACATGACCGGTTAGGTAAGGCTTGGTGGCAAAGTAGTCGTCCCTCGCGTTGGCGGCTTTTTCTGCATTAAGAGCGGCTGTTCGGCGTATTTCATCGACTGGTACCAGACCACCGCCCTTGACACCATGGTTGCCGGTGACCTTTTGGTCACCAAAACCAAGTATTTTGTGAGTCTGATTGTTTCGCTGAAACTCCATCACGACACGTTCGGCTCGGTGGAGGTCGACGCGCTGACCGTCAATTTCAGCCTGATATCCAGGCAGTAACTTCCCACTTGGTTTTGCTGTTTGATCGCGTGGGGTCCCGTCTGCTGGCAGGCGATGAAGACTGCCTGTCTTCCCGATCTCGAATACGTCACTTCCGACCCGCAGTTTGCCACCACTAATAGCGTCAACATCGGACTTTGCGGCGAGCACGGGCAAGTGAACTCGTTGAGACTCTTCTCTCCTTCGCTCCGAGCGTTCTTTCGGGTCGGAAAGATCGGCGGCGACATACTTACCTAGACCGCTTGCCAGGTAGTCGAGATCAGCTTGACTTTGCACTCCATGGCGAGCGATGCCATCTACAATTCGAGAATAGAGGCGTGCTTTATTCTGGGTGTCTCGATATAGGTCGCCGGAAGCAGAGCTGTTTCCCTCATCGTGAACCTTCTTCGCGAGCCTTACTTCCTGGTTAGCCTGGAATTTTAACGAGTCTACGCTTGCGACACCACGGTCACCCATTGATATCCAGTTGAGCTGACCCGATCCTGGAACATCGAGCTGCCAATGAGCTCCTTTGAGATCGGACATGCGTTGGTCTGTCTTGTTTGCTCTGGAAATGGATGGATCACTAAATTCAAGGTGACCGCTTGAATCTTTGATCCGGCCTACGACATTCGTACCGTCTTTTATTTCACCTCTGTCTATCGAATACTGCTTGGTTCCCACAACTTGGCCGTTTTGCCAG
>CAZISK010001149.1:0-2345 GCA_964541355.1 uncultured Candidatus Obscuribacterales bacterium | reverse complement strand
GATGTAGGTTGGAGAAACCAGCCTCTGGTGAATAGCGAGCTGGCAGTGCCTCCGTATGCTGCTGCACCACTCTGGAATCCATAGTTGAACTGGCCCGATGGGAAGCTGCGTTGGTCGAAACTAGTGGTGCTCAAAATATTGTTGCGAGTGGTCTCGAATAATGCCTGGTTCTGACGAGGGTGAGTGACTCGCGAGTTACCTTGAAACTTGGTATTTGTCGTTTTTGAATCGCGACCTGATTGTTTTCCTGTGTCGCCCTGCGAGTTGGCATAGGATCCACCGATCATGCCGGACCCTCTCGTTGTCTGGAATTGCGCTCCACCACTGGCTCCCGCAGTATTGACACCGGCAGTATTGTTGACGTCGGCCGGTAGACTGAAGCCGAAGCTGCCTCCTTGATTACCTGAGGTAGCGGCTGTGCTGAACGAACCTGTCGGCCCGTTATTCCCAACCTGGATGTTGGCTCCGTTGAGGAATTCTTCTGCAAATGCGGCACCGGCACTTGATAGAACTATTCCGAAAGCAAGTAAAACTGACAAAGATGATGTGGCTCGTTTCATATGCAGATTAATACCCAAGCTGGTACAGGACGGTGGACAATCGGTCTGTTGTTGAAGTAGTAATTTCGAGCGATTAGCTCTTGGACCCGAAAATTTGCTGAAGGGATGAGTCGGGCTTTTATTTTAATTAGTGAATAGTACTCATAATAAATAAGCTTGTCAATAGGACCGGGAGACCGTTTCAGGTTAATTATGGCGAAGCGGCAACACTGATCGATTCTTCGAAAACGTGCTTGGAGAGAGCCGTTTCGACGAGTCTTGTTCGGAGTATACAGCGCTCCCAGCTGTAAGTCCAGGTATAATTCAATTCGGCAAACGAGTCCAGAAGCGCTAATCGGCGTGCACATCTCAAATCGAGTGTGTGAAGATTCTCATTCTCAGTCCATCTCGGGCTTTTGGTAGAGTGCAATATCTCAAGTTTATGGCTTTAATACTAGGGTTGGAAACAAGCTGCGATGAAACTGCAGCAGCAATAGTGAAGGACGGTCGAACTGTCCTCGCCAGCGAGCTCAACTCGCAGACTGATATCCACAAGAAGTACGGAGGCGTAGTGCCGGAGGTGGCGGCTCGCTATCACCTCGAATCGGTCAACGAAGTGATCGGATTGGTGCTTGATAAAGCTGGTATCGGTATTCACGAGCTTGACGCAATCGCCTGCACTCAGGGACCTGGTTTGATTGGAACCTTGTTGGTCGGATTGTCCGCAGCCAAAGCGATTAGCTGGGTTGCTCAAAAACCGCTTCTGGCGGTGGATCACCTCTACGCACACATCTGCGCTAACTACATCGATACTGATCTCAGTCCACCATTTATCTGTTTGTTGGTGAGTGGAGGCCACAGTCAGGTCATTCATGTAAAAGCGCATAAAGACTGGCTGATCCTGGGTGAGACGCTCGATGATGCAGCCGGCGAAGCATATGATAAGGTAGCGCGGTTATTGGGTCTGGGTTATCCAGGTGGCCCGCAGGTCGACAAGTATGCACGCACAGGGGATTCCCGAGCGTTCAAGTTTCCAGAGGGCACCGTAAAAGGCTACGATTTCAGCTTTAGCGGATTGAAAACTGCGGTATTGCGGACTGTGGAAAGAATTGAACACCCGCTGCCGGTGAGCGATCTAGCGGCTTCGTTCCAGGATGCGGTCAACAGAGTGCTATTCAGGAAAACTCACCAGGCAGCAAGAGAGCTTGCCGTCTCGAAAATCGTATTGGCTGGTGGGGTTGCCGCCAACAGCGATTTGAGAAAGCGATTCACGCAGCTCTCGGAAGAGGGCGAGATCGAAGTATTCATGCCTGCCCTTGAATACTGTACTGATAATGCTGCCATGGTAGCTTCGTGTGCGCACTTCGCAGGGGTTGAGGCGGGCTTGGATTGCACGGCATATTCCAGGCAGCCTTAGTGTTTTCACTAGACGGTCTGTGCTTGCCACTAAAGTGACTGGGAAAGTTGGTTCAAACACCTCATTTTTAGCCACTTTCTTTCGTTCCTGGTCTATGGCGACTGCCATATTTCTATAGCAATTCCCCTATACTCCGGCGTTTCTATGGTCCGCGTTCAACTAACTCATGTTAGCATGGGCTAGACTGCCGAAATACGCGGTCGTAGCGTAGGGGAACTCGTGATTACCGAGGTTCCTGATCGCTAAGGAGAACCCCTATCGATTCACAGGTTGCCCAATATGGTGTTCGATGATAAAGAGCTGACGTGTCGTGATTGCGGAAAATTCTTCGTTTTCTCTGCGGGAGAACAAGAATTTTTTAGTGAAAAAGGGCTGATCAATGAGCCCAA
>CAZISK010001148.1:0-2348 GCA_964541355.1 uncultured Candidatus Obscuribacterales bacterium | reverse complement strand
AAGGTGTACGTACCAAGCGGATCTTGACCTAATCCGTAAATCAAGGTCCTGTCTTGCCTGATAAAAGCTACGTTTAGCGTCGTCTCCTGGTTGGCAGAAATCGCCAATTGCCATTGGCCAGAAGCCGATATCGTTGGTGGTGACGTGACGACACTGCTTGTTTGCTTCGAGAGCTGAGAACATAATGCTGAAATCAGTAATGAGCATGAAACCGCGACTACGCACAGTACGTACATCGCCCTATCATCATTGCGTTTTTTGGTTTTCGGACGACCTTGCTTACAACTTCGGTTAGGTGTGTCATCGGGCTTAGCATCGTTTACCGGACATTTGCTGGTTAAGAATCGCTGTGTGCTACAGCGCCTTGGTACGTCAATATACGCATGCGACATTTCGGAGGACGGACGTCCTTTCGGTTGCTTTATAGTTTTGGGCATTAGAAACGAAAAGGGGGCGGGGACGGGGGGCGAAAAATAGAACGGCGTATCTCACTATTACCAGAAAAAAGTTGCATTTTTGTACCTCACAAGTTCACTAACCTCGCCCGTTCACTTTGGGCTGACAAGGAACACTTGTAGGGGAGGCGCCAGACACCTCCCTGGCGATGAATGACATCACCTACGAGACTCGGCGTAGATTGAAGGTCGTTTTGCCCCGGAAAACGCAATCGGTCTCTTCCCCGCTCTTTTTCCGCAGCGCCTGGTGGTCAGAAGACACACCTGCCAGGATCTCAAGCTTGTTCAGAGCCTTATTCCAGGCAATGGATTCAGGGTTGCGATACTGGAAACCAACATTCGGTCACGACAGGCTTGCGAGACTAAACAGTTCTTGCGACCATTGATAATGCCGGTTTCGTGCTCATGGAAACATCAGCAGCTATGCGCTAATCATGCAATAGCTATGCAGTTATCCTGCCAATTGCATGCAAAACAGATATGCATTATACATAGAATCGTCACCATTGGCGACACCACAATAGGCCCGATGTCGTTTAATCTTGCTGCTATAGCAAAACCTACGAGAACCTGGATCCTTGGCAATTGTTGCCAGGCTTCTCTTAAATGTCTATTGGGGTAGTAGTAATCTCCAATCAGGGTGCTATACTAATCAACATAAACGGTGAGCACACACCAAACGGATGAGTGCTTCGAGCCGAGGGGCCTTGTGGAAACGCCAGGCGGCGCTGTCCGGAGACAGTAGCAAGTGAGCCCGCATTACGTCGACATCTGATGAGCGCGTAGTGAAATACTGAGCCTTCGCAAGGGGCATATCAGACAGTAGCTTAAACACCACTCGAGAGTAATCTGAGTGGTGTTTTTGTCTTCACGAGAACGGCATGACTAGACGTGATCAATTCGAAAGTCAGAATTTGTGACGATTCGTCGTATCGATAGTTATCTCAATTGGTTCTATCAGCATTTCCGCAACATTTAGCTAATAGCCTGAGAAAAAGTTTTCTCTTCCAGGCTTAGTATCGAGTGCAGTCATTCGACAACTCAAACAAGTGGGTTCCTGACGAACCCGTCAAAAATGCTGCGCAAAGCAGCGACACAGTTAGCGCTGGTCTGAAAATGCCCAGCCTTGAAATCAACGACACGCAAACAAATAAGAGCACGAAGTCGGACCACGATACCAAAAAAGAGACAGACAATGGGCTTGAAGCAGATGGCACCAGCGCTCGTGAGCGCCTTGTCGACGAGGTGTATGGCAGTCTTGCAAAACCTGATGTGAAAGGACAAAGGACAAATCCGTCCAAGAAAGGTGCCGACGAAGGACTGGATTATTTGTCCATTACTCCTCTTGCCACCGGTTCGCAAGACAAGCAAGGTACTGTTGATTTCTCGCCCTCGCCGTATCCGACTGCAGATCGATTGCTGACGAGAGCCTTGATCTCCGCTGTGAACGCTGATGAGAACACCCTCGGGAATGACAAACACGATGGCACCACCTACTCTATGCTGGCGAATGGCGCGCAAGCACCGGCGGATGGCGCCCGGGACTCGCTTCGACCGGATGGGCAGAAGTTCAAAGAAAAGATAGCGGCCGATGGGACTCGCTCTGCCTATGATAGTAGGGGCTTGCTGAGATCCGTCGTCAGGCCGGATGGACATCGAATTGATTCCCGCACCGGGAAAGATAACAACATAAACGAGATAACCGTATCTGATACCAATATAGGTAGCAAAGTTACCTGGACGAGACAAGCTAACGGCACCTGGCAATCGGACGCAGCAACGCCGGAAACCGTCAAAAATCTCAAATTCAACGAAAAGGGCGAACTGCGACACTCGGATAGTGTAGGAGTAAGTATTAGAAGAGTCGATGGTAGTCGTCAGCTGAATAAGTAT
>CAZISK010001147.1:0-2348 GCA_964541355.1 uncultured Candidatus Obscuribacterales bacterium | reverse complement strand
GGCGACAGCCGAGCCGCTTGCTCTTCCGAAAGCAGGATAATCCACGGATTTAGGATCGAATGGTGCCCGTCCTGGCCGCTAGCGGTCAGGACGGCTTTTTGGGGAGCGGTTTGTTCTCAAAATCGCAATCGGGTATAACAAAGCTCAAGAGTTCCAATCCGGAAAGCCAAGTAAATTGATTACCTCGACCACGGCATTGTGTCTCGCTTTGATAGGCTTGTTTTGTGGTCTTCTTTTCGCGAGATCCAACCTGCGAAATGCGCTCAATCCCGACAAAATATCTTCAACTCCGGAAGTGACTTTGCCGGTGCTGGCTTCCGGGGATGATTCCTCTCATGCGCTAGCCACCACATATAGCACTACAACAGACTCTTCAACGCTAAAACCAGCGGAGATTGCATATCTTGTCAGAAGCGGAGATACGACACACGCACTAATAGTGGTGGCGGTCGATCTCATCCAACGCGCGGTAAAAAGCACACCAGATACTACTTTCATCGAAGGTCTGGCGGATTATGAAAGAAACATGTGGCGCGTCGTACGAACATCGGTCACTGATTGGGCGAAGCAAAAAGCTCAGGAGACTATCGTCGGTGGGTCTAAAAATCCGATTCAGCTAATCCGCCGTCTGGCCTTCCTTTTCAACTTCGTCAGAGACTCTCTGAGGACCGTCGTCACTGATGCAATAGCCGATCCGCGCAGACTGAAAAAATACTTTTCACCGAACGGAGTACTACGCATTCTGGCAGATTTCACAAGCGCCGGATACAAGCAAACCTTTCAAGAGGAGCTTCGCAACAGCCTTCTTCGAAGAGGACTGTTGGTGCCGACAGCTATCCGGCATCAGGTCGGTCGCCAATTTTTTATCATTGGAGTTATCGGTGTGGTGGCCTCTGCAGTGGCATCTTTTTCCTTTTTGCCAAATATTTTTGTGGCATTCCTGGCATGGTCGGCAAGCCTGATAGCAGGTTGCGCCGGACGAATAATTCTGTCGCTCCGGCACATGATACCTCTATACGAAGAACTAGCAGTGGTGGCAGATCAGGTGAAGCGAAAGAGTACCCGACTGGCCTTCGTACGGGTGCTACTGCGATCGGTAAACGCAATTCTCTGGATCGTGCTGTTCTTCGTTGTTTTCAACTCGTGCGGTCTGGGGCTAATTTTCATCAAACTGATTTATCCCGCCTGCGGACCGTCGGAAGTCGTAGCGATGTTAGCGCTGACGGTAACTCATTTCGCAATCGCCGATTTTGTTTTCAACGGAATTCGTCTCAACATGCAAGAATGCCCTTCACCCCAAGCCGAACACAGGCTCGAGCTGGTGCGCAAGGAGCTCGCCGATACGAGCCCACTGGACACATTTGCCAAACTGCTCGCGACAGGAGAATACGATCCGAAATTCTCGAAACTGCTTGCTCTTTACGGCGTAGAGACACTGCTCATTCTGTTCTGAGCGGCAAACCAAACATAGAAACCAGAAATCTGATATGCGATCTGCGTCATAGCAAAACCGAATTCGGTCAAGTCTTCTTGCGCATCGACGACCTCAATTCCGCTGAAAGCTCAATCAATTCGGCTGAACCTTTCCCCCTTTCGGGACAAGGCCTATATGAACAGGTCAAGACTGGTCAGGCACTAGCAAGATTTAGTATCACAACATTTTCTACAAAGCTTTATCGGAAGCTGAAAGTAAAAAACTGCCTATGTGGCAAATAGTCTATAAGTATTTATCGCGGTGCTGATACTGGGACCACGATCAGTTTAGTTTTCGGAAGTAGATTATGGGCAAAGCGCTCGAAAAGGAGTTTCCCGGAATTATTACCGGCGCCTCTACCGGCATCGGCAGAGGGCTGGCAATCAAGCTCGCATCTGAGCACAAAGCCAGACTGGTTATTAACGCCCGAAGTCAGGCGACGCTCGCGGAAACTGCCGGCCAGATCGAGTCCAAGGGCGGTGAATGCATTGCCGTCGTAGGCGACATCGCCGATCCGGATGTTCGGCGACAGTTGGTCGAGAGCTGTGTCAGCAATTTCGGCGGCGTAAGCCTCCTGGTCAACAACGCCGGTCTGGCCAGACCCGGAAAGGTCTCCAGTCTCAATACCGATATCTGGCGCCAGGTCTTCGAAGTCAACTTTTTTGCATGTCTCGACAGCATCTATCAGGTTTTTCCGCATTTTGTAAAACAGGGATACGGCAAAATCGTAAATATTTCCTCCGTGGCAGGAAAGATAGCTTTCCCGGGGAGTGTCTGCTACTCATCCAGCAAATTCGCATTGACCGCCATGTCTAACGGTATGGCAGCTGAGTTTGCCGGGCAAAACATAGACGTATTGACAGTTTGTCCTGGT
>CAZISK010001146.1:0-2354 GCA_964541355.1 uncultured Candidatus Obscuribacterales bacterium | reverse complement strand
AGCTTGTCGCTGGGCAGAATATAGGCTCCAATACCGCCGACTGTGCCACGCACCGCGAGCGTCCAATATCGTGTCGAAATTCGTCCGGTGAACACCTCGGACGTATGTCTCGTGTTCTCGTGCCAGACGTTGGTCTCCTCTTGTTGCAAACGAGGTCTCATCCAGGTGAGCTCGAGATCGGAGCCGGCTGTGACCTGGTTAAATTCATAGGCAGTGTTCTGAAAGTTGTCGAACATCCGGTCGACAATCTTGATCATCGCGTCCTTGATGAATTCAGCCTTTTGCCTCTCACCAGCTTCGAAAGCGGCCTTACCGGTAGGCACTTTGGCAAGAAGCGTGTGTGAGCTTTTCGGATTTTGCTTGTAGTTGTTAAGAACCTTGGATTTCCAGACCCCTGAAATAGGATCCGCATCGTCGTCAGGAACTGGCGCGCTGACCTGCGCGTCTTCTCCGTCATCATCGTTGTCATCCGTGGGCTGTAAGGCTTTGAGCTTGAGCTTGGTCGCGCGTGCTTTGCCCTTTTTGCGTTTCGGCCACATGGGACGCCTTGCCCTCGTTACGTAAACAGAGGTGAATACATAGAGGATGTACCCTCATAAATATGTGGCAAAACATAGACATAATAAGACTCAGGAAGACTTCTAAATTCTTGACTTGGCTGAAATTATCGGAAAAAGGCGGTTATTATTTTAGGTGTCCCACCCTGCATAGCTGAGTCAATATGTCAGGCACTCCATCAGGGGGCCGCGAACCTGCTGAGACCGATGTCATCACAGTTCGGGGTGCCCGTCAGCACAATCTAAAAAATATCAGCGTCAAAATCCCGCGCAATAAGCTGGTCGTCATCACCGGTGTCAGCGGATCCGGCAAGTCGTCACTTGCTTTCGACACGATCTTCGCCGAGGGGCAGAGGCGCTATGTCGAATCGCTCTCTTCCTATGCTCGTCAGTTCTTAGGCCAGCTCGACAAGCCCGACGTCGATGCCATCGAAGGGCTGAGTCCGGCAATCTCGATCGATCAAAAAGCAACAAGCCATAATCCTCGCTCGACGGTCGGAACGGTCACCGAAATCTACGATTATCTGAGACTGCTCTACGCCCGCATCGGTATCCCCCACTGCCCGAAGTGCAACCGGCTGATCAATCCGCAAACCATCGATCAGATAGTTGATCAAGTGTTGAGCTTGCCGGAAGGCACCAAGCTGCAGGTGCTCGCACCGCTTGTCTCGGGGCGAAAAGGCGAATATCAGTCACTATTCAGCGACCTCCGCAAGGAAGGCTTCGCCCGCGTGCGCGTCGACAGCGTCGTAATGCACCTCGATGACGACATCGAGGTCGATAAGAACAAAAAACACGATATCGACCTGGTCGTCGATCGCCTGGTGATGAAGCCCGGCATCCAATCCCGACTGGCAGACAGCCTTTCTGTTGGTCTGAAATGGGGCAAATCGAATGTATTGATTGATTTTCTCGACAAAGAGGATGGTGGCAACGGCAAGCATGGTGGGAAATCCAGTAGCGAACCGCTTCTCTTTTCGGAGAACTTCGCTTGCGCCAACTGTAACATCAGCTTCGCTGAGATTTCACCGCGCGTATTCAGCTTCAACAGCCCTTACGGAGCCTGTCCTGACTGCGATGGGCTTGGTTGCACATTCGAAGTCGATCCGGCGCTTGTCGTCCCAGATCCTTCAAAGTCGTTGAGCGAAGGAGCTGTATATCCCTGGGCAAAAACCGGCAATAGCTATTACGATCAGATTCTCGCCTCGGTCGCCAAACACTTCAAATTCAGCGTCCAGGTGCCGTTCAACTCCTTGACCAAAAAGCAGCAAGGCTACATCTTGTTCGGCTCGGGAGAGGAGAAAATCAAACTCGGTCACGATTCATTCGACGGCACGGAATTTTGGACTTACAAAAAATCTTTCGAGGGAGTGGTTCCTAACCTGAAAAGACGGCACTCTGAGACCAACTCCGACAAGGTGAGACAGGACATCGAAGGCTATATGACACAGCTGCCTTGCACCAAATGCAATGGCAGTCGATTGAAACCTGAAAGTCTCGCTGTAAGTGTGGGCAAGCTCTCCATTGCTGAGGTCTGTCGACTTCCTATCATTCGAACCAAAGAATTCTTCAAGAATCTGGAAAACGATCTGAGCGATCGTCACAGCAAAATCGCGCACCAGGTTCTCATTGAGATCAGCTCCAGACTGAAATTCCTCACCGATGTAGGACTGGGGTATATTACTCTCGAGCGTCAGGCCGGCACACTCTCCGGAGGAGAAGCACAGCGGATCAGGCTGGCGACACAGATCGGCTCCGGTCTATCGGGAGTGCTCTATGTTCTTGACGAACCTTCCA
>CAZISK010001145.1:0-2355 GCA_964541355.1 uncultured Candidatus Obscuribacterales bacterium | reverse complement strand
CGGTGGTCGCGGCGGCGGCGGTGGTCGCGGCGGCGGCGGTGGTCGCGGCGGCGGCGGTGGTCGCGGCGGCGGCAGTGGTCGCTCCGGCGGCAGTGGTCGCTCCGGTCGCGGCGGAGCGAAGAAGCCCTAGACTCTCGCGTCCACCACTTTATGTGCGGAGAAAATATATGAAGATAAGATCTATCCTTGTAGCAGCGATTCTAGCCTCAATCGGATTGCAATCGTATGCGGCCGACAACTACCCGCCTTATTTGAAGAAAGAGTTGTTTGCAAAACAAGATCTTCGCGGAAAGGCAGCGCCAAAACTCGAGGTTGCACAATGGATCACAGGGGTAGCGCCCGAGACGAAGGGAAAAGTAGTCCTGATCGATTTCTGGGCTACATGGTGTGGTCCATGCCGCCGCTTGATTCCTGAGCTCAATCAATTCAGCAAGAAATTCAGCAACAACCTGGTGGTGATAGGGCTGAGCGACGAACCAGAAGCAAAGCTCAAAGAGTTCATCGGCACCAACAAAGTTGACTATCACATCGCTACCGACCCGGAAAAGCGCATGAAAAAGCAGCTAAATGTAAACGGGATTCCACACGTGCTTGTTATCACTCCGGACAACATAGTTCGTTGGCAGGGATTCCCGCAATCACCAGAAGACCCGCTTACCGAAGAAAAACTCGCACAAATTATCTCGGCAAGCAGCAGCAAATAAAATGAATCATGTCCCTTAATGCCCTCATCGATTAATTTCGACGAGGGCATCTTTTGCCTACGAAATAGTCCAACACTGAAATTCATATGATCGAATCATGATCGAGACATCGCCTGCGGTGCGTGAATCTTTACAGTCCGAAATAAAGTATCCTGCTCTCCAACGACTGATTCGCAAACACTGTGGCATTTTGAGTGAGGTTCACTGATTGATCACGGTTGTGGCCGACTTGTGACCGTCATTGCCATGCAATCCTTTTACCGTAGGCTAATGTCGATCAGACTATAAGCGGAATCCACTACGATATGAAAAACCCTTCAATCAGATTTGTTGTAATTACGATTGCCAGTCTCCTCTCCTTGGCGGCATTGCTCTACCCCCAGTTCCGGCTCAACACCGCGCAAGCTGTAGGAATAGCTACGAGCACGACAAAACCGCTCCAGACAGAGCCCTGCAAACTGTCGAAACTAATTAATACCGAATCCGGTGCGCCTCGAATCTGGACGCTCGACCCGGAAAATGATGAGAAAATCGAGCTCGCGCTGGCAGACCATGCCAGCATTACACTCAATGGCACACCTGCACCAATCGACAAACTTCATAAAGATGATCGTATCGAATATAGGATCAATTCGGCGGGTCAGGTGGACTCACTTACCGCCACGCGCTCATTGACGGGCATCGTCCTGGCAATCAACGCCAATCAATTGACTATTACGTCCGACTATGTCGACCGTCAAACTCTCAACTTCGACTCAAAGACGAAGTTCAAGATTGACGAAGAGCTGACCTCGGCGAAAGGCGTGCAAGCCGGCGATCGGGTCACGGTAATGCTCGCAGAAAGTAATGAGGCGCTTTCAATCGAGGTAGTAAGGTCTAACTTATTCCTTGATTTCATGACCAACTTCAAGAAAAATCTCTTCAAGCCTCTCCTCCTGTTTTTCTACCTCGGTTTCGCCATGACGATACTGCGAGTACCATTCGATTTTCCAAAACCAATCTATCAGGGTCTGACGATTTACCTGCTTCTAGCAATCGGCTGGCACGGCGGCGAAGAGCTGGCGGTTCTCTCCGGACAAGCGCTTACACAAGCGGCAATGTTCATGACCGTAGGTTTTTTGACTAATTTGCTGATCGGTTTTATCGCCTACTTGGCACTTCGACAGTTCGTTCCGAAGCTTCGCAAAGTCGATGCGGCGACAGTGGCGGCATATTACGGATCCGATTCAGCTGGTACGTTTGTAACCTGTTTAGGAGTGCTCCAGGTAGCAGCAATCAAGTATGCGGCATACATGCCTGTTATGCTCGCAGTTATGGAGATTCCCGGTTGCCTGGTCGGCCTATTCCTGGTGTCGCGTCTTAGATTCAGAGGCTTGGATCAAAGCGGCTATATGCCGGACGAACAAGGCGATCGCGCGAACGTCACGACGTCAGATACCAACCAGGAGGTGACGACACACCAGCTTCTTCCAGAGATCGGAAAGCAAGCAAGTTTCCTCAACGCCACCCTGATCAGAGAGATTTTCTTGAATCCCGGCATATTCCTATTGATAGGCGGAATCCTCATCGGCTTCCTAAGTCGATTGCAGGGAACAAAAATTACGTCACCGGACGATCAATTATTTGTTTCTCTTTTCCAGGGAATGCTGTG
>CAZISK010001144.1:0-2359 GCA_964541355.1 uncultured Candidatus Obscuribacterales bacterium | reverse complement strand
AACGACTTATTTTGAAGTTGTCCTTTTTGCGGGCGAAACTTTCTTTTAACGCGCCTCATCCGAATCCACTGAAGTGAAGAATTCTCGACAAGACTGGCTTTGAATTGAAGTTGGAGACCTATTTCCCCAGGTCTGTCAATATCTGGTAACCGCGTTCACTATATTTGGTGGCTTCTTCCTCTCGATTCAGGTGAGAGCAACATTTCGCCATCATGAGCAGACGGAGGGCGACGTGCGGACTCTTTGCTCCATACATTTTTTCTTCAATAGGCAAAGCTTTCTGGCAGAGCGCCAACGTGTGATTGGGTATCCCCACCCCGTACGATTCTATCGATTTTTCCAACAGCGGTAACAACTTCTCTGATTTACTACCGAGTTCCTTTTCGGCGAGCAGCAATTCCAGATTCCACGGAACGAACAGAATTGAATCGAAATCACCTACTTTGCTGTCCGGCATTCTCGGCTCCTTCATCTGAGGCATACTTGTAGGATTTCCACCAAGTGTTTTTGCGTCTTTGAGGTTTACAGCAGTTGGTTTGTCTACTTGGACTCGCTGAAGGGGGTCGAAGGGAGTGGCCATCGAGGAGGCAAAATTCGTGTAGGACCAGCCGTTCTTCTGCGCATACTCGCTTAGTTGCTGTCCAGCCCAGCGATAGCCATCTCTTCCGGTTCTACGTATCATGTGCAAATCACCGACCGGCCAAAGTACACGAGCTGACGGATCTGAATTGACTATGTCTGCTATCTCTTTAGCCATAAAATTTTCTCTATGTTGATTCTCCTTGAGGGTTATTGGAGAAGTCAAAGTCAGTTCGCGAACAGGATTGTCGTCGACTGCCACCAGTTTGATACCATTTACAGCAGCGGCCTCCAACATTTTGTTCCAATCGTCATTAAATGCGATGCCCCTTTTGGTCTTCGGTTCAAAGCGTTTGGTCTTGTTGGTTTCCTCGAGTGTCGACTGATGGTCGCGCTTATTCGCTTCCAATGCCAGGTGAGTTACGCCGACTTTCTTGAACTCCGGCATCATCTTGGTCAAAAGAAACAGGATACTGTTAGGATAATCTCCGTTAGTATGAACCTCACCGACCCCAACTACGCGGTGTTTGCGGACCGCGTCAAGAAGCGCCTGGCTGCCGTCTTTACCTAACGTGTCAACTTCGCTTTGAATTCTTTTGTCTAGAGATTTTCGATCGTTCCAATCAGAAGGAGTGATAAGGTCTGTCAAAGACAAACCAGGAATCTCCTTCTCCTTCCGCTCATCTGCCTTTCTTTCTTGTGGAATGGTATCGCGCTCGGGCATATTTGTAGTACGTCTCATTGTCGCGTGGCGGTCTGTTCTTCAGATAATATCGAAAACAAGCAGTGCCTACAATGTGCTTATTCATAGTCAATTGTTGGTATCTGGGACTCTGACATGCTGTTTCAATAAATATCCATATGTCGTGTATACTTCAATCCGAGATTTGCTGCAATGGCGGATTTGGGATTGTAGCAGCGTACTCGAGACCCACCTGAATCAAAACCGAAAAGTGTCCAATGGCAAAAATTCTAATCGTAGAGGATGACGCTCATCTGCTCAACGTCTTGAGAGAATTCCTGGAGGGGCAGGGATACAGTGTCGACGTTAGCACTAACGGCGCTGATGCGAGTGAGAAGCTGGACTACTTTAAATTCGATCTTGTAATTCTTGATTGGCAGTTACCAGTAATGTCCGGCATCGAAGTTTGCCGAAATCATCGCAACAAGGGAGGCAAGACTCCGATTCTGATGTTGACAGGTCGAAATCAGCCTGCCCATAAGACCGAAGGACTTGATACCGGCGCAGACGACTATCTAACCAAGCCTTTTGATGAAAGCGAACTGGGAGCTCGTGTAAGAGCCCTTTTGCGGCGTCCGCATACCTACACCGGCACCATTTTAGAGCTACTGGATATCCGCATTGAGCACGACACGAGACGTGTCACCAAGGGTGGTAAGGAGATTGTACTGTTGCCGTTGGAGTACAGCCTGCTCGAATTCTTGATCAGGCATCGAGATCAGAGCTTTAGCCCGGACGCTCTATTGGACCGGGTTTGGAAGACAGGGACTGAAGTTAGTATCGATGCGGTCAGAACCTGCGTCAAGACTTTGAGGCGGAAAATCGCGAACAGCGATGGCACCTCTATTATTCAAACCGTCTATGGTGTTGGTTACAAAGCCTCTGATTCTGCTAAATAGAACGAGATTGCGGTAGGCGAAACCAGAAAGTTGAACCTTGACCGGGAACAGATCTGACCCCGATAGTGCCACCATGGAGCTCGACAAGATTCTTGCAAATTGACAGACCAAGACCGCTACTGCCCTGGCGAACATCTCC
>CAZISK010001143.1:0-2365 GCA_964541355.1 uncultured Candidatus Obscuribacterales bacterium | reverse complement strand
AGAACACTCGAGTACATCCGATGTTCCTTGAGTTGTTCCGAGCGCAGGGCTCTTTAAGCTGTTCTTGAAGTTGGTGCTGCAGTATCTCGATAGTCTGTGAGAAATCCATGGTCAAGCTATTACTCAACAAGCTTTGGTTGAAAACATTTTTTGCTTCGATCGTTTTGCTCAGCGCGTTGTCACTCGCGATAAAGGCGGTAATTGCGCAAGTCGATAATGAGGCGCCTATCGATCAGCAGGACTCCGAAAGTGCCCCTCCTCCAGTGGATGGTGGCTTCGAAGGGTTCGAGCTGCAACCAGCGCAGCAGGTGGCGTCGCTTGAACAGTTGAATGGAATTATGCAATCGGCAATGGAGCAGTTCGCTGTTCCCGGCGCGTCGCTTGCTGTGGCTAAAGATGGCAAACTTGTCTATGCCAGAGGGTTTGGTGTAGCCAATCTTCAGACCAGAGAAGCCGTCACCCCACAGACATTATTCAACCTTGCAAGCACGACAAAGACCGTCTCCACCCTTGGTGTCTTGACGTTGGTAGATGCAGGTAAATTGAGCCTGGACGCGGCACTCTATGATGTAATTGGCCGTCCGCAACTACCGCATCGCCCGGATCCGCGCATGTATCAGGTAACCATTCGGCAGTTGTTGCACCACTCCGCTGGGTGGAACGACGATGGTGGCTACAATCGTGCAAGCCAACGCTTGCGGCAGATGGCGCCTAATCAGCAGATTCCCTTTGCGGAGGCGATTACCGTCTTACTCGCCACACCGCTAGACTATACGCCCGGCACTGACGCCAAGTATGCCAACGGCGACTGGAACATAATTAAGTATGTGATTGAATGCGCATCCGGGCAGCGTTACGGTGCATACATGAAGGGTGCACTTGCTGGCATTGGTATCACCGATATGCGAGACGAGCATCGGCAATATTTCCCTGGTGAGGCAGCTCGATATGAGGGACGCCCGCCGCGACAGCTACCACCTGGCATTCGTCCGGTTCCGCTACAACCCGGATTTGGCAACTGGCTGGCTTCGTCGGTGGACATGGTCATGTTCATGACCGCACTTGATGGATCACGGTGTCCATCGCCAATTTCTGATGCCTCGTATCAAGCTATGCTGGCACCGCTGCCACCACCCATGGTGGA
The DNA here is from genome assembly GCA_964541355.1 of uncultured Candidatus Obscuribacterales bacterium. Taxonomy (GTDB): domain Bacteria; phylum Cyanobacteriota; class Vampirovibrionia; order Obscuribacterales; family Obscuribacteraceae; genus JADYXR01. The sequence continues at coordinate 1,221 of CAZISK010001143.1, read as the reverse complement.
CAGACCCAACGGCTCACATTATGGTTTGGGACTTGATTCGGTAAAGTCTTCGCCAAATGGTTTTTTCTACACCAAAAATGGTGGCAAACCGGGTGTTCATACTCAGATTGAGCATCTGCCGAATGGTGTCAATTTCGCACTTATGTTCAACGGCGGTGCAGATCAAAAAGGTGCTCCTGCCAATCCTCTGGGACCGACGCTGAAGCAGTTGCGCTCGACGCTTGCCAACATTCGTGATTGGAACGCGAAGCCGCAGGACTTTGGAACGTCGAGGTAGGTGGTACCACCTAAAACCGACAAATATCGACAGCAGGATGCGATTTTGATGGGTATAAATAGTCTGCACAGTAAGAGCGATACCCATGAATTGGTGGCTGGTGCCGCATGCGGTGTCGCGTGCTAGAGTGTTCAGCGCCTGCCGCTTTCGTTGAATGTTATTACTTGAGGCTTCCCTGAAGACGTATAGACTGTCATTGTTTTCATACGCCCATTTTCGTGATACGTCCATTCGGCATTGAGTCTGTTTTTATCATCATAAACAAAGGATCGCGATTTCAATCCATCTTTATACTCCGTTCTTATAGAATTACCGTCTTTGTCGTCCTCAACGTGTAGATCCTTCTTTCCATCGAAAAGGTAATAAGTCTGCTCTTTGAGTTTCCCGGTGTTGTAAAAGGTAATTTCCGATTGTAATTGTCCATTCTCGAAATAGCCAACGACTCTCGTTTTGCGTCCATCCTTGTCGTAGTCGATTCTGCTAGATGGTTTATCCGAGACATAGGACATCACCGAAGAGAGTTTTCCAGAATCCCAGTAATCAGTTCTTTTAAGTCTTTCACCGTCTTTGGAATACATCGTTCGTGCCTTTGGAGTCTTGCCATCGGGGTCCATCGTCTTTGAATGCAATGTTGAACCACGCGGATCCAATATTGAATACTCTTTAGGAGTCTTACCATCGGGAGCGAAATCCGTTTTCAACCACAGGTTTCGCTGTTGGTTGTACTCGAACGTAGCAGTCGGTGTTTTTCCATCGGCACCGAACTCGGTTCTAGCAACCACCTTTCCGTCAGGAGTGTATTCCATCGTTGATTTAGGTGTTTTCCCATCAGCACCAAATTCGTGACGAGTTTGTCGCGGCTCTGTGCGAGCTGCTTTGTGAGTGAAGAGCTCCTCCTCGTAATCGACGATGTCGATCAGGTCGCCCGGAGAAGACAGCTTGCC
>CAZISK010001142.1:0-2365 GCA_964541355.1 uncultured Candidatus Obscuribacterales bacterium | reverse complement strand
AGTCGCCAGCGCCGCATTGATACCGCCGGGAGTGTCATGGGTGAGCGACGCCTGTAGATTGTAGATCGACTTGACGTCGTCGATCTTCTTCAGCACACCGATCGGAACAGCCCGCATCGCCGCGCCGCTCTTGTCCGAGAATGGCTTGATCCGCTCGATAAACTGGGAGCCGTCGGCGACGGATTGCAGGAACTTGTAGAATCCGCCCGCGTAGCCCTCGCGCTCGTCACGCTTGAAGACGGCGACGAAAGCGTCGGCGAAGAGTTCGCGAGTCAGCGGCTTTCCGGACAGAAGGCACTCGGCCACAGCGATGGACATCTGAGTGTCATCGGTGTAGCAGCCCGGCTTGAGAGCGTGCTTCTCGTTGGCGACGTAGCCGCCAAGCGTGTTGTGCTTCGCGACGTGTTCGGCACTGGCGTACTCGAACCCAGCACCGTAAGCATCCCCGATCGCCAGCTCTTGTAACATGGAGCCTCCCTCTAGGACTGGTACGCGGTCAGTGCGCACCTTGACGTTAGACGACCATTGCCGACAACTCACTTCCTGGCATCTGACCCGGAATTACCTGATGAAAATCGTGAGTTTGATTGCGGTTTGGTCGGGAAAAGCGGTGGGAACAAGCGGGGACTCAAACCCTACAACCAGTTCTAAAGTCGAATCAAGCGTTGATGGCATCGCTTTTTAGAAAAAGACTTAACCAGAAAATCGTGCAGGAGCAAGATCGCGCGCCTGACCGATCTCGACCTATTTCTGAAAAACTCCATTTCAACCGATAATATCCTTCGGGATGTTTGCACCACCACCTGACAAGCCTAATAAAACTGGAGTTTGAACGATTCTCGACCGCAATTTTTTCAGGGCTTGGCTGGAAGCATGACTGGGTATAGAAGCGTTGCGGGCAAGAGGTCCGCGCCCACAAGAGCAAGCCAACCTGGACCGCACTTCAGGGTAAAGCTCAGTGACACGAGGTTGTACATGACTTTCGGCTTAATCGGCTGGCTTAAATCGCATTACCCCGAACTCAAGTATGAGGTGCCGATCGTCTATCCGTCCAGAGAAAAGCCGGACGGGCGAGAATGGCTGGTAACCAACGGACTGGGCGGCTATTCCATGGGGACGATTTCGGGTGCTAACCGCCGGCGATACCATGCCGTTATGGTATCGGCCGATCCGCCGCCTTATAATCGCAACATCATTTTGTCCCGCGTCGAGGAAGTGCTCACCATCAACGGCGAGGACTTCGAACTCTCCACCAATCACTGGGAGTCAGGAGTCGTATCGCCGACCGGCTACAAGTTCATCGAGTCGTTCACCTGCCTGCCTTGCCCCACCTGGGTTTTCGAGCTGGACGGCAGCTATCTGGTCAAACAGCTTGTCCACGCCTGGGGCACAGAACAGGTTCACCTCGGCTACTTCTGGCTTCCTGATGACGACAGACGCAAGGACGAAGTTCGCATTACCTGCAAGTTCCTGATCGGCTTTCGCGATTTTCACGGCGAGCTGCGAGGATCAGCCGATAAGACGTACGCACAATTCGTATCGCCAAATCAGTCGGTCATCATTCTAGATGAAAACCACCGCCTGTGCCTCACCTGGAGCGATGGTTGCTATGAATCACAGAAGCAGTGGTGGTGGGACTTTCACTGGCCAACCGAATCGATTCGAGGCTTACCCCACAGCGAAGATCTGTACTTCGTCGGTTGTGTCGCGGCGAATCTTCATGCGGAGAGGGAATTCTGTCTGGGTGCCAGCTTTGGCAAGCCTATCAATGCTCCGTCTTGCATACCGACGCTTCGAGAAGTGATCAACCGGCAACGAGCACTGATAGAGAAAGCCAATCTGGACAATACGCAGCGTTCCGACCTCTTGTTGTTGGCTTGCGACCAATTCCTGGTTTCATCCGGAAAGGGCGGGGTAGGCGCGGACTCGGTCATTGAGGGTTACCCCTGGTACAACAGCGGCGGCCGCGCATCAATGATTGCCCTGCCCGGTCTGACCGTATCCACCCGCCGATTCGATGCTGCCAAAGAGATCTTGCATCACTACGGCGATAGTATCAATAACGGTATCATGCCCAACTGGGAGCTCGATCGGAAAGATGGCGACAGCGAGCCGCGCTTCGAATACGAGGCGATTGACATCACTCTCTGGTGGGCATGGTCGCTATACAAGTACTTTCGAGTCACGAAAGACCTGGATCTTGTTAAACAACAGCTCCCGATAATGCTTGAGGCGGTAGAGCATTTTCGAAATAACACCACTTCCGGTATCAATATCGATACCAACGACGGGCTGCTTCGCTGCGCCGAGAAGGACCGAGCCTTTACGTGGATGTGCACAAAGGTAGAAGACATACCAATCACGC
>CAZISK010001141.1:0-2366 GCA_964541355.1 uncultured Candidatus Obscuribacterales bacterium | reverse complement strand
CAGAAGGCTTATGCCTATCTGAACTACAAGCCAGGATCTTTGCCAGCCACCGAATCTGTAACCAAACGAATTGTCAGTCTTCCGATGTTCCCGGAATTGACTGATGAGCAGGTCGACTACGTAATCGAGTCTGTAAAAGACTTCTTCAGCAGTCGCACATTTGCCCAACCAAAGATGGAGTCACACCCACATGCCGGTACACAACCCTATGAAGTCGCAATCAACTCATAAACAGTCTCGCAATACGCACGGCGGCATAAACCAGCTCAGCTCCGTCTCGCTGATCATTCCTGCATACAACGACGAAGAAACGATCGGACGGCTGATCGATGATTCAGCAAGCTTGCTTTCGGAAGTTTGCCAAGACTACGAAATTGTTGTCTGCAACGACGGAAGCAGGGACGGCACGCTTGAAGTGATTCAAGCCAGAGCCAGAAATAATCCGAAGGTTAGAGTGCTAAATCACGAGGTAAACAAAGGCTTCGGCTCCACGATTCGTGAGCTCTATCTCTCCGGGTCCAAGGATTTTGTTTTTTCGCTGCCCGGCGACTATCAGTACGCACCGAAAGAGCTGCTCGCTATGGCACAAGGGCTCAAAACTCACGACTTCGTCATAGGTTGGCGCGTCAATCGCAACGACCCGCCCCGCCGCAAGATGCAATCGCTTGTTTACAACTTCATGCTGCGGGTGCTCTACGGCCACAAGCATAAGGATGTAAACTCGATAAAACTTTTCCGTCGAGCCATTCTCGACAAAGTCGATTTGCACTCTCAGACGCCATTCGTCGATGCTGAGCTCTGTATACGTTCGGAACGCGCCGGATTCAAGGTCGTAGAAATACCAATCGACCACCTGCCTCGCCTCACACAAGGCGCCTCGGGTGGCAAGTTCTCCGTTATCTGGGAGACTTTCTCCGACCTCTTCAAAATGCGCAGCACCTTTTAGAGGGTCCGAGGAGACATTCAAGCTGGAAATCGGTCATCGATTGTACCGACTTGTTTCCCATGGCCTGGGGAATAAAATGACCACGACGTGCTAGAACGGTTTTAGTCGTCGTTCCAGTTTGGATAGTTTCAGTGAGATTGCTATTTTTCGTAACCGATCTAGCCGCAGAAAAGGCCAATTACACGACCTATCGTCTTTCTGTGAGCGCGCTCAGCCGCGGGCACACTATTTATCATATGAGCGCGTCCGACATTACGATTCTGAGCGACGATCGAGTGGTAGTCACGGCAACGCGGGCACCGAAGAGCTCCTACAAAGAGTCTCTCTCGTACTTCGAAGATGTGCTCAACGAAGGTATAACCGAGAACCTCGAGCTCAAGAATATAGATGCCTTGATGCTGCGATCGGATCCTTCACTGGCGCAGGGCAATCTAGCCTGGGCTCAGACTATGGGGATCCAGCTCGGCCGGATTGCGCGCAAGGAAGGTGTGATCGTACTCAACGATCCGGAAGGATTGAACAAAGCGATCAACAAAATGTACCTGCAGCTCTTCCCTGAGTCTGTTCGACCCAAGACGTTGATTACGCAGAATGTTGATGACATCAAGGAGTTTGCCAGCCAGCTTGGAGGCGACATGATACTAAAGCCGATTCAGGGCTCGGCAGGCAAAGGCGTCTTTCTCGTTCCCAAGAATGACTTCGCCAACCTCAATCAGATCGTCAAATCTCTATCAAAAGAGGGTTACATCATCGCCCAGGATTACATTCCGGAAGCCGCTATCGGCGATACCAGACTTTTCCTGATGAACGGAGAACCGCTCAAATACAAAGGCAAATACGCAGCTTTCCAGCGTCTGCGTCAAAGTGATGATGTACGCAGCAATGTGCACGTTGGTGGGAGCATTGCCAAGGCTGAAATCACGGAGGAAATGTTGGCTGTAGCCGATACTCTTCGTCCGCGTCTCGTGATGGATGGAATGTTTCTAGTCGGACTAGACCTGATCGGCAACAAGGTCATCGAGATTAACGTATTCTGTCCGGGTGGACTGCGCAACGCTCAAAAGCTGGAGGGCGTAGACTTCTGCAAAGGAGTGATCGAAGCGCTGGAACGCAAAGTAAGATCGACATCCTATTACAAGAGTCCCTGGTATAAAATTCAACCGGCTACACTTTAAGAAATCGATTAGCAATGTTTTCTGCAATTGAGCAGGTTTAGCAAGACAGTACAGCGTTCAAAGTGTGTAGTGCGTCGTGAGTCTCTCTTCTTATACCAAATTTCACAGCTGCAAAAGGCGCAGTCGATGTGCGCATTTTAAAAGTCGATTGACAATTTCGGCATCTGGTTTTACATCTGCAGCCGGTACGGATACCATGAACTGTCGGCAGTCTCGAATCCGATTCTTAAACGATCTATTCGAGT
>CAZISK010001140.1:0-2376 GCA_964541355.1 uncultured Candidatus Obscuribacterales bacterium | reverse complement strand
CAGGTCCGGTCGCCCGAGCTTGGTCAACTTGCCTATCGGTTGATAGGAACCCGGCGCCGGCTTGTATGTGTTCTCGGAGAGGAATCTCAGCCGCCCCTGCGTTCCCAACTCCATCCAGACGGGACCGGTGGCTTCGGGAAACACATGAAGAGCACGTTGCTCAGGCGACAGGCGTTCGGGATTGCATGTTGCGATCAAACTCTTGGCCGGGTTGAGTTTGACAATGCCGGAATCGGCAGCGGCTGTTGACTCCGGCTTGTGCGTAACAAGGAGAGTTTGTTCAGCGCCCTTGCGATTGAAGAAGAAAAGTCTTCTCAATTCTCTGACTGTAGTGGTAGCTTCAGTAACCTCATTGTTGGCGAATTTCTGCAATCCTTGCTGATCACCAGTGATAACGAAGTCTCTCTTGCCCGGCTCTCGCCTCATTCCGGATGCTGTAAGCAGGTCCTTGGTTGTGCCGACCGGGTCACTCATCCGGCGGTACATTGAGGAATAGAATGCCGGGTCGGAAAATTTGATTCCGAAACCGGCGCCTAGTCCTCCGACCGCACCATCAAGCGAGGCGTACTTAAGAACCTTCATGACGTCAAGCTCTTCGCCGGCCTTTTGCTGACGAACGATCTCTCGCGAGCCACCATTAACGATACCGAATGATGCTCCCATCGTCATTCCGCCGGCCAATCTACTTCTCTCCAGGGCACGCCCGGTCAAACGATTAGCGCTGCCGAACAGCGTTTCCCCGGCTACAAATGTGGCACCATCGAAGACCCACGCGGAAGGATTGAGAACTTCTTGTTTAAAACGCGCGGTGCCGATATCCGGTCTAAAAAGCATCTCGCGACTGAAGACCACTTCCGAACCACGGCTGACCATGCCTAGAGCAACCCCTTTCGTCGGAGCGAACTTGAGATTTTGCGAACTCAGGGCGAACAACTTCCTCATGGTGGCACCTTTAGCGCCACCGAGAGCAAAGTCTAATGTTCCGTTGATCGGATCCGCATCCGTTTTTACCTGATCCAATCCGTACAGAGCAATTGCGCTGTACATCCCGACTTTGGGACCGGCAAACAGACTGGCTGTCTTCAAGAACTCAGCGCCCAAATGATCGAAATTTTTCCGGGTCTTCTCGTCGGATATGATCGGCTCGAGGGCTGTATCGATAACTGCGTGAAGAACGCTGGGAGCGGGTTCATGCGGTTTAAAACTATCCAGCGAATAGTTGGTTATACCGTTTCGGAAGTAGCGGTAATAGTCTCTCCGTTTGTTGGGAGGTTCTGAAAAGGTCGCTTGAATGAGGGGTGAAGCCGAGAGACTGCTCAATCCGCTTCGCGCAACTACCGGCACCTCTCTGGGAGGTTCTGAAGGCGTGATGGAGGCGACGGACGACTCCGGCAGGGAAGCATGATTGTCATTCAACTTCTTCCCGGACGCTTTTTTCGCATCGCTCAAGAAATCTCTCAGGCGAGCCGACGGATCGCTTGACGCTACAAGCTCGACGTCTGGAAGTAGTTTTGTTGCCGTCCCCAAACCTTCCCGTCTTGCAATCAAACCGCCATTGAGTTTGGTGCCATCAAGTGCGCCTCCAGGTAAGCTGCGCAGTGAAGGACTCTCTGACAGCAATGTCAGAGCTTCAGAGCGGAGAGGCGAAGGTTTTTTCGGATTTAGGTCCGGGGGAGAGGCGAAGTTAGTGGTTACACTAACATCCGCCATCTGCCACCACCTGCGATGAACGAGTCGGATCGTTCAATCGTCGAATCTGATCGTTTTTCCAACAGCCTATGCCAGAGTTCATATGTGAGTTACCTGAGAGCGAGCGTGTGGGTGCGGGGCGCGCGTGCGCGTACCGGCATGTCGATGACATACCGTTATGAGATGAAGGAGAGAAATACACGCATCGGACCTTGCGCTTCGGGCGCGCATGGTCTCGTACCGTACGCCACATTGTGAATACAACTGGGCGCACGAAACTGCGGGATTCAAACCCTTGAATTTATTTGGAGCGAGCTGCGATGTAATATTTCTATATGAAGTTTCTTAAGCGCTCAATGGGAATTACCCCACTGAAATTCAGAATTAATTAGAGATATTGCGGCTCTCCATCAAGGATATGAAGGAAGAGCAATGTCTAAGCACTGATATCGTCGATACTGCTAACTGGAGTAGTCTCAACCTGAGCTGCCTTCGCTTGACAAACGTGGACGAACAAGTAAGCGAGAAATGACAGCGCCATTGAAGTGAGCGAAAGAGAAAATCCGAGCGAATTAAAGAGCGGCAACGGCTCGAGAAAATGCTCCCAACCCATTACATATTGCGGCAACCAGGCACCGGTACCGACAACCATGGCTGCAATTGCCGGCTTCTCGTTGCGAGGCTGTG
>CAZISK010001139.1:0-2377 GCA_964541355.1 uncultured Candidatus Obscuribacterales bacterium | reverse complement strand
ACCTCTTCCGCATAATTGGATTAACGTATTCGCCCGTTGCCATTAGAATTGCCGTGAGAGCGCACGATTAGACTCTGCTTGTGCCAAACTGGTTGGCTCTCGGATTTCCCTCTTGATCAGTTCTACATGAGGTGCCTGATGCCGGTAAAATTGCCTGAGACTTCGACAAAGTCCGCAGTCGGGACTATCGAACAAAATAAGAGCGTAAATCCTGCTTCCATGATCGACCGGATACCTGTAAAACTCGTGCTCATGCTCGCCGCGCCATATCTGGCTGGAGAGACTCCGGAGCAAGCAATCGAGCTGGCGCACAAGCTTTATGCGAAAGAAAAATACGCCTCTACTTTGGATATTCTGGGTGAGGACATGGAGAGCGCAGCGGACTGCGACGCCTCCGTGGAAGCCTATAAGAATCTGGTCGACATCATCATCAGTCATCCTCTTCCGGTCGCAACCACGCAAGAGCAAATCACAATCTCTTTCAAGCCTTCGATGTTCAGCACGAGACCGCCAAAGGGCAAAGGTCTGTCGGACCCTGAGTTAGACAGATGCTTTGAGCGCATCAAGAACGTCACGGATTACGCCAAGCGCCTTGGGGTCAACGTCACGCTCGAGGCTGAAGATCATCGCTGGACCGATTTTCATCTCGACACCTACTTTTCGCTGGTGAAACAGGGATACAGCAACCTGGGCACCGTAATTCAGACGCGCCTGTTTAGAACCGAAGACGATATCAGTCGATTCGAAGATGGTATGAGAACTCGTCTGGTCATCGGCATCTACAATGAACCTTCTCACATTGCGCACACCAACAAGCCGATTATGAAAGAGCTGCTTATCTCATTTGCGAAGACGCTCTTGGCTAAAGGAACATATGTTGAGCTCGCAACTCACGACGTTGATTGCTTGAACAAATTCTTTGGACAGGTGGTCGTTCCCGGTAAGGTCTCAAGAACGAGATTCGAAACACAGTATCTGCACGGTGTACCACGCGACGAGCTGCAAGCCGGATTGATTTCGGGCAACTACTTCAACAAGGGCAACTTCCCGAAAGCAAACGCAGGAGAGCTCGAAGAGCTTGCCGCCACCGGTGTGGTCGTCCGCAAGTACCTGCCTTTCGGTGAAGGTCGCGTCGCCGGTGCGTATTGCAGAAGGCGATTGAAAGAGAATCCCAACATGATCGGCTATGGCATCAAGAACTTCCTGAAGCTGCAGTAAGGTTCTATAGTCGACCAATTGTCGTTCGAGCCAGGTACAATCTTTCCATGGCCAGAAACGATAAAAATCAACTGACTAAATTTGCCGCCAATTTGCCGGTTGCGCAGAAGGGAATCTTGATAGTGGCGATTCCCCTCATTTGTGAGCTGATTTTTGTCGGCACGCTCTCTTTGTTACAGATCAACGCTGAAAAGATTGCCGCTAAAGAATCATTTCGGAAAGAGGTGTTCTACAAGAGCGGAAAAATTTCTGAATGTATTTGGTCCATGGCAGGGGCGATAACGTTTCTGCACCTGACTAATCTGGATCTATTCAGGGAGCGGTTTTACGAGAGAAAAAAGGAGCTCAGAAAACTGACAGCCGGTCTTGCGAAATTGCTTGAGCATGATGAAGAGTTGCATGAAAAAGCATTGCTTTTCGACACCGAGGTTTCGAAAAACTCGGAGATGCTGGAAAAGCTCTTCAAGGGACTGGCTGACGAGCGCGACAACGATTCTGAGTTCAGCTCGATGTCGAAGCTCGAACTAAGAACGGTGCTTCGCAACCTGTACTCTAGTATGTTTAAAAACATGAATCACATCCAAGACGCGGTTCTTCGTGACGTCGGCACCAATCCCGAGATGGAAAAAAAAGCCAGAGATACAGTCAAAATCTGTGTTGCCATCGGAGTAATCATGAATGTGTTTATCTCTCTGGCACTAGCAATCTACTTCACGCGTGACATCGCTCAACGCATCAAAGTGTTGGTAGCGAATTCTGAAAGATTGGCCAATCGAGAGAAACTCTTGACACCAGTTGGTGGCAAAGATGAAATAGCGATCCTTGACCAGTCTTTCCACCATATGGCGACGGTGCTTGAGGACGTGAACCAAAAGGAACGTGCCATGATCGACAACGCTGTCGATGTAATTTTCATTGCCGATTCCAATCTCGAATTCGTCAAAGTCGGATCGGCTTCCAGAGAGATCTTTGGCATCGCACCGGAAGATCTCGTCGGAGGCGGTCTGTGCTCATACATTGTGGAAGAGGATGCCCCTAAAGTGCGCGACTTTTTCGGCGAAATGCTCAAAGCCAAACAACGCACCACATCAATGGAATGTCGAATCCTCAAACCAGATTACGAGCCTCTCTGGATTTCGCTGTCTGCTTGCTGGAGTCA
>CAZISK010001138.1:0-2381 GCA_964541355.1 uncultured Candidatus Obscuribacterales bacterium | reverse complement strand
GGACGACATCAAGTACGCTGAATTCTACCCCTATCGTGATTCCTCGTCAGTCATCTTGCATACCAGCTATGCGCAGATGGAAGTTCCATTGTGGCCGATGGGATGCCATAGCCAGGATGTCCTCGATTTTTTACAAGGACGCGGAATCAGAATCGTCAACGTTCAATCGGACGATCCGATTCCGGAATAATTCGACCATCACATCATCAAGTTGCGGTAATGGCGGTACCACTCGCTCTGGATGCGTTCATCGGGATCATATTGCAGTTTCTTTTTCAAAAACTGATTGAACTGTGGGTATGAATTCTCAACCAATCGCCTTGGGGCGAAGCGATGGTAGGTCAGGTAATATGAGCCACCAAGCCGCTGAGCCTCTTCAATCAATCCATTGAAGATTGATGCCGATTTTGCGATGCCGTCCCCATCGTGTGGGGTGTGAATATTAAAGATGACGCAGGCATAGTCGTCCCGAGCCCAGGGCAAAAATGTTTCCGTATCTCTCTGGATCAGCCTTATCGTGCCGTAGATAACATCTGCCTTTTTCTCTCTGAGCCAATCCGCTGCACCACCCATGAAGTCACTCAGCCGGTCTCTGGGAACGTACAATTCGGATATTATCTCCGTACCAAGAGCGGCGCCGGTTCTCGTGTCTACATGCTGATGGTAGTCGGGCAGGTAGGTGCTGAGCTGCATTGTGTCGGAATGATAGAGCTGGTTGTTGGTTTTCAAATAATGGTGTTCGTACCTCTCATACGCCCTGGATTTGTCCACATGCGCGAGATAGAGCAGCTCCTGCCACTCTTGAAGGCTGAGCTTGTGTTGCGAATCCGGTGGTTCGGTCTCTTCAGTTTGAACATAGGTGGCGAGGATACCTTTTCTGAGAAAGTCCGATTTTGTGCCGTCAATCGCAAACTGGCAGTCTCCGTAAGTATGCCCGGCAGCAATTCTGTCGTTGAAGCCTGCTATTAATCGATCAATCTCAATCGGCTCGACGACACGCTTCATGACCCGCCTTTGAGCTAAGCGCAATCGCACCGACGAAACCAGTCCGAAAAGCCCATAGCCGCCGATTGCGAGCCTGAAGAGCTCAGAATTTTGCTGCCGATTGACGGTTAATCGGTCTCCGTCCGCCACGAGAATGTCGAACTCTTCTATGTCCTGAACGAACGGACTGAGGGTCAATCCCCGCCCGTGAATGTTGGATGATAACGAACCGCCGATGCTAATTTCGTCTGCTCCTGTCGGCTTCTGTTTGATAGACCAGATGTGCGGGGACGAACGCTGCAAGTCGTGCAGGTCGGCGACAAGCTTAGACCACATGATTCCAGGTTGGACATCGACCGTGCCCTGGAAGCGATCGAATGAAGTTATTCGATTGAAATCGCGGGTGTTGACCAGGATGCCATTCTGGACGAACTGTTGTCCGCCCATGGAATGCCTGCCTCCGGATGCAATCACCGAGGTTCCATTCGAACCGGCTTCCTTGAGGACCTGAGCTAGATCGTCGGAACTACGGACGGAAACTACCTTCTGGTGCTCTATTGTATTAAGTCTCGAATGGGTGTCGGTGACGACCAGATTGTCATTTTCTCCTGGTGATATGTGGGGCGGATTGGAAGCGAGGTTATCGGAGACTCTATTGAATAATTTCACGGGGCTTTCCTTCTTGGAATTATGCTGAACGATGCCGGTGTCGGGCAGCTCTGTATTCAATCTATCCGTTCCTGGATGAGAGGATATTTCGTCCACAACACTTCACCAATTGATCGTTTTCTTGTGATCTCGTTGTAAAATTGGCGGACATGGTTGAGGTGAACTGATTGAAGCCCAAATCGGTTAGCAATCTGAGACGTATCGCCCGCGCTCTTGCCACAGCGGAAAAATTTGTGGCAATCGAGCTTCACCCAGCCGTTTACGTGAGCATTATCGCCATCAATCTTTGTCTTGTGTTCGCTTATAGGGAGTTCTCCGGAGCGAACGCTGAGCATCATCAACATCGAAGTCCCGCCGTGACGGCGAGCTCACCGGCAGATGTCACGCCAGGTCAAGCGCTTTTGGCGTCGAATACAAAGAGTATTTCTCAGGCGGCGTTGCCATCTGCTTTTCGTCTTCACAAGATAGAGAAGCAAGTGGCAGCGAGTGAAGAGGCTCCAGCCGTTCCAACAGTCGCTTCAGTTCCTCTGCCGATTAAGTCGTCTGGAGCAGTTCTTGCTGCGGTGACCGAAAAGCCGGTCCGGAAAAAGAAGAAGAGCCGGAAGGCATCGTATTCTAACGGACTCGTGCCTCCACCTCCTCCAGGTGTAGATATCGTACCTCCACCACCAGATGCGCCTTCGTTGTTCATCGGTGGTATCAAAGGCGGTTCCTTCCTGGTGCCACCG
>CAZISK010001137.1:0-2387 GCA_964541355.1 uncultured Candidatus Obscuribacterales bacterium | reverse complement strand
CGGGCGTGAGCGAAACGCCGCCGCCGAAATCTGACACCAGCTCAGGGTTGTCTAGCTTGCTTGAGGGTGAGGGAGAGGCAGAAGAGAATCCGCAAACTACCACCTTTTCGTCGCTTTTAAATTCAGGTCAATTCCAGATTCAACGTGTTGCGAAGAAGGTGGATACTCCGAGCGTCGAGCCTCACCTGTCGCCGAAACCTTTCAATAAGCCTGTGGGTGGCACCACTGCCGATCTTCCGGGTGCCGAACTGCCCGCGGGTCCGCCGGTCGAATTTGCCCCGCCCAGCCCGGTTTTCCCAGCCAGCGCGATGCCGCAGAACGCCGCGCCGCACCCGACAGCGCCGTCCCCCCCACAAGCGCCGCCCACGCAGAACGCCGCGCCGCACCCGATAGCGCCGTCCCCCCTACAAGCGCCACCCCGGCAGTTCGCCGCGCCATACGCGGTGCCGTCCTTCCCAGAATCGCCGTCTTCACCGGGCGCTGCGCCATACGCGGTCCCGTCTTTCTCGTCGCAGGCGCCGCACAACGCCGCGCCGACTCCAGCTCCGTCCACCCCTCAACCGGCGTTGCCGCCCGCTCTCCCGAAGCCGGCCACACTGCCCGGCAGCCTGGCAAAACCAGGACCACTACCAGGCAGCCCTACACCAGGTTCCGTCAAACCTCCACTTCCTGCCAGCCAGCCGAAGGCGCCTATAGCTCAGTCCCATAATGCCAGCCCGCGTTTACCATTTCCCGCCGACAGCATGGAGATTTCCGCCAGAACATTGTCAACCGACGACAGTCTCACACCTGTGCAGGACAACAATCCATTTCCACCGCCCGCTGCCAACACCAATCCTTATTCGCCGCCAAGCGGAACATTCAGTCCATTCGCTCCGCCAAGCGGCACATTCAGTGCATTCGCAAGGGATTCTTCGTTGGCTCAGAGCTCCGACAGTCATAACCCGTTTAAACCAACGAATTCGTCATTCATACCAAATCCGAACTTCGATCCTCTGGACGAGCTGCCGCCGGAACTCGAGCCTTCCAACGCTCATCCGGTGTTGAAGCGCGCTGTCGACATTACGAGACCGCAGCTTCCGCAGATTGAGGCACCGGTCTCGAGGGATCGGGAGACACGACCGGGTGCGGAGGGATTTGGCGGAAGATTCAAGAAGTTCTGTTCCGATATCGGAACTGCTTTCAAAGGTCTATTCAAGGGCTGAGCTCATCCGAGCATGTTTCTGAAGGCCAACGCCGTCATCATGCTGACAGCGCAGAGTAGCACCAGACCGAGCATTATCTGGATGATTTGCATATCGTCTTTGTCGGGGGATTTCATGTTGTATACTCCTTTGGTATTGCCGGTAGTGCCACTTATTGGCAAGCCGGCGTCCATGCTTCTCAGGTCCGACAGCAGTTCTTCGACAGATTGGTAACGTTGTATTGGGTTCTTGTGCAAACAGTTGAGGACGATTCGGTCGAGATTGCCTGGAATGTCTTTGTTGTGTTTTGCAAGACTGACTGGCTTTTCTTTGACCTGCCTCGCGACAGTAGCCATGACATTCTTTCCGACCACTGGAGGCTTGCCGGCGAGCACCTCATACATCAGACAACCGAGTGAATAGATATCGGAGCGCTCATCAACAGAATGTCCCAGACATTGCTCCGGACTCATGTATTGCGGACTGCCGAATGCTTCTCCTGTCTGAGTCAAGCGCAGTTCAGCCTCATCCTCGAGTACTTTTGCGAAACCGAAGTCGACAATCTTGATTCCAATCTCTGATTCAGTTTCACAAAATACTATGTTGGAGGGCTTCAGATCTCGGTGAATCACGCCGTTCCTGTGCAATTCGGATAGACCATTGGCGATACCGAAAAATATAGGCAGAGCATGAACAGCGTCTAGTGGACCGTCTCTATAAAGGAATTCTTGAAGGTTCTCTCCTTCCAGATAATCCATCACCAGATATGGTGCCCCCATCTTGTTGGTGGCATAGCTGTGAATTCTGACAAGATTCGGATGTCTTAGCTTCGCGGTCGATTCCACTTCTTGCCGAAACCGGCGGACCATGTTTGCGTCAGACACCAGCTCCGCTCGTAGAACTTTGATCGCTACGGTTGCACCAGTGTATGTATCGAGCGCCTTGTAGACCCATCCCATTGCACCATGACCGATCTGTTGGAGCAGCTTATAACGCTCTTGTTGTTGGTTGCTGCCCGATTCGCGCAGGGCGCGAATCAACTTGCCGCTGAGCCCACGATCGATAAGCGCTTCGGAATTTAGACATGTGCAGGTATCATCTTTGAACAACCATGCCGTGATACTGCCGCGCCTGCTTGAGTCGCAAATCACTTTGCTGCATGTCCTGCAAACCTCCCCTGAAAACTCGAGCGGATTGCTTTTT
>CAZISK010001136.1:0-2404 GCA_964541355.1 uncultured Candidatus Obscuribacterales bacterium | reverse complement strand
CTTTGTCGGTCGGAAAATCGCCGCCAACTACGTCGTAGGTCATAATCTGACGGTCCTGAAAATTGTTGTCGTTAAGAAAATCGCTCCAGGATTGGAGCCCCGGCACTGGCTGTCCGGAAAAACGCAGCGTCATCGCTCCTTTCGGTCCGATGTCCGGCAATGTGTTGGGTTGGCAGTAGGCTACGCATGTCAGCTTATCCTGGGAACTGGCGCTCGTCGATAGAAATGGCAACCAGGGATGTTTTCGGGCGACGACGCAGGTAATTCTCAAGATCGAATTGATGTGACGCTCGTCAGCCTCGCGGAAGGCAGTGCGATTTACCAGACGCGACGTGCTGTCCAGACCGGCAAAGGTGAAGGTGTGTCCCTGCGCCGGGATGTCTATGAAAGAGCGATACCTGCCGGACTGAGTTTGACGCTCTTTAACTTGATACAACCTGGAGGACTCAGGGATTGCGATGGTTGTTCTGTTGCCGCCTTCCAGCCAGCCGGTCGATAGTTCGATCGATTCAAGCCGAACATTGTTGGGCAGGTGGCCGGACAGGAACTCTGCGACATCTTTCACCGGATCGACTTTGTTGCCTTGAATATCGGCCCAGCGTTCATTGGATTCACTGGACAGCGACTTGCTCAGAGCTTCATTCAACTCCTTTATTGTGGTACCTAGAGCAGTGCGGTCCTTGTCGGTGAGTCTGCGGATTGTCGTGTTACCTAGTTCGTGTGCGATGATCGTGTTTTGCCGGACAGTTGCAACCAGCGTGTTGATACCTGTGACGGGCAGAGGCTCTCCGTCGGCGGCGCACGTGCCTTTACCGATGGGCGGATAGTTGCTCAACGAGACATAGCCGAAATTGGAATCGTTGATAATTATCTTGGACAGGTCGTTGGCGGCGAGCAAGCCCGCCGCCTCGACCGTGTTTTGGACCCTATCTCTATCGATCACATAAAACCCGGCGTGGCTGAGAGTCAGGAGCAGCGGCACCAAAATCAGGCAGGCGACCATAAGCACCAGTAAGAGCATATTGCCTTTGCAGTTACGTACCGATTGTCTGAACATTGGAGACTCCCTGATTTAGCTTGTTGTCTGTAACATGTCGATACTGATAGATCAGAAGTGCAACCCAAAATGTCGCTTTGCCCAGCCCCTCTTTTTGCCTGACATTGGACCACGAGTAGGTGGTGTCCCACCGGTCGCGACGGGCGCTGGCGCGGGAGCCGGTGCGGGGGCCGGCGCGGGAGCGGGCGGCGGTGGTGCCGGTGCGGGCGCGGGCGCGGGTGCGGGTGCCGGTGCGGGCGCAGGTGCAGGTGGAGCAGAGCCTCCTTGCAGATTCGAGACCAATGTCGTCATCTGCGGCTTATCAACACCATTCTGCGGCTCTATGCTGAACATGTAACCACCCCACCATTGACCGGCAGCCCAGTAGCTATAACCCGTCCAGACATCCGAGTTGGCATGCATGTACTGAAGCATTGCGCTGAGCGATGCATTTGCTCCCGGGTCTTGCGTCACACCAATCTCGCTGAGGAATGCGGTGCGATTATTTTGTTTCAACCAGGCAGTAAATCCGCTCAGTGTAGCGACTGCGTCGGCAGGGCTGAGATAGTCCGTATGGGAGCCGGAACCATCGAAATCCAGGTATTGGTGCACGTCGTAGGAATAGTTGTTAGCCGGGTCGGTCACGTTGATCATGACGCTCGCATTTACGTTGACAAAGTCAACCGGGTGCATCCAGTAAGTCGATGGAACCAGAATGAGGTTGGTAGCGCCGGTTGCTCTGATGGCATTGATAGCAGCTTGAGACGAGGCCAACCATGTGGTTGGAGTCATGGAGCCGCCGACCGGTTCGTTCATCAGTCCGAAAATCACCCGGGCATTGCTTCCGTATCTGTTGGCTAAACGAGTCCAGAGGTCTGCGAAAATCGAGTTAGGCTGCCCACCCGAGACTCCTATCGTCGTGTTGTAATAGGCACCATAATTGTGTGGATCGAGAATCACAGCCATTCCACGGCTTGTCGCTCCATTGACTGCAGCATCGAGGCGAGCGAGCTCTGCCGAATTGAACTCTCCATTTGCCTGGGGCTGCAGTCGTTCCCAGGTGAATGGTAATCTGATAACTTCCATCCCTTTTCCATCGAAGTAATCAAATTCAGAGTTGCTTGGGTAGATGTAGTCTACGCCGTGGGTGCCCGGCAAGTTCCACTGCGCGAACTCAGCACCGGCGATGTTGACGCCCTCATACACCATGCCTGCCGGCCCGGCGAATGCAGTGTTCGAGCACATCACAAGCACCAGAGTCATTGTTGAAAAAGACAAGAAAAAGCGATGCTGCGCACGAGAAAGTCTCACTGGCCTCCGCCCGTGACAATCTTTTGAAGTCATTGGAAAGTTTCCTCCTGAATGAAC
>CAZISK010001135.1:0-2406 GCA_964541355.1 uncultured Candidatus Obscuribacterales bacterium | reverse complement strand
CCCATTGGAGTGTAATAGTTGCTGTGAAGCGAGTAGCGATAGATCTCCCGAAGCGAGCCTACATCAGGCTCCAGTCCGGGCTCGGCGTCGGACGGCAGGTCGGCCTGACTGAGGCGCTCCAGCACCCTCTGTCTGGCGAGAGTTGTATCCGTGCCGTCGGTGAAAGTTACAGTTATGACCGAGAGTGCGTAAAGCGATAGACTGCGCAGATTGGTTTCGCTCGGGATACCGTAAAGCTCTTTTTCAAGGGGAATGGTGACCAGTTTCTCCACCTCTTCCGGCCCCTTGCCAGCGTAGAGCGTGATGATGCGAACCTGAGGATTGGAGAGCTCAGGGTAGGCCTCGAGCGGTAACCTCTTCATTGCAACGACACCCGCGATTACGATAATCGCAGTAGCCACTAAAGTCAGATATCTGCCCTTCAGAGCGCCGTTGACCAGCTTGTCTACGTAGGCGTACATGAACTTCTCGCAACGATACAGTGCGTATTGTGTCAGGCTTGCCGTCTATATTTAATTAAAGGCTCATTATGAAAGCCGATTTATTGCAAAACAGAGAGCCACCGAAGTTCGGAAGCTCTCTTTCACCCGTGTTTGAAATCGTTTGTTTGCGACTATCGTCGAGTCGAAGTGCCTAGCGCCTGCGGCTTCTGGAACAGGAAGGTGGGTGTGCCGTGATCGCTTCTCTTTTGCTGGACTACTGTGCTCAAGCGTCGTGCTCGAATCAGGTCGAGCGTAGTTTTGATCGCAGCCAACCGTTGACTGCTCGTGGCATCGTTCATTTTCTCAAGCAAAGCGGAGTAACGCTTCAGAAGCAAGTAGATCATTATTTCGTGTGAATCATGTTTCGTCTCTTCGGGATGGAGCTCTTCGCACATCTGATAGAGCGCGAAGGCGCGTTCATACGAGGTGGCAGCCATAGATGAGTCTATGCTGGAGCGAGAGAATGCGAGCAGCCCGTGTAAATGAATGCATCGGAACATCAGATCGCAATTTTCATACAGCGACTGAGTAGCCTCCAGCTGTGCGATTCCGGAAGTGACGATCGACTCGGTGTTGCTGAAGGACTGGCTCGCATTCGCGGTATCACATGCGGTGTCGAAGCCGGCAGCTCCGGTCATCTTCTCGAGAAGATTGGACACTTGCACGCGCTGGCTGATCTTTTGCCGGTCAGCTGCCGGAGCGAATTCGAAGGCGATCGGGAAGACCTCTTGATCCGCGGTATCGTTATCGCGGAAGTTGTTTTGATCCAGATGCAATTCCGAACCTACTTTCTCTTTGTACGACTCGGGCACTAGAATTGAAATCGCTGCCGGAAAGAGCAGAGCCATCCCGAAGATAATGAATATCTTCAGACCGACATCGTTTGTTTGAAATGCGCTCAGTACGTCGGCTGGAGGGGTTGATGCAGTGGTGCTCAGGAATAGGAAAACGGCTATCGCGAACGTAGCCATTGAGAGCACCATTTGAACCCGGACCGACAGAAAATTGTGTCGTATTAAATTCATGTACATTCCTCCTGCCCCTGAGCAAGCTGCAGCAGCGTTCTATTCGACCGCCAGCTGTCATTCCAAATCGCTATCGCCTTGTTTTACGCCGTCGCCATATTTCAGTTTTTCACCGTCGTCCCGAAAAGCCGTTGACTTATCGAGTCCTCAGGATTGGAATTCTGAGTTAGGAAAGTAATAGGAAAGTGACAAGAATACTCCCTAATTGTTAGTCCGACCAGTCAGCCGTTTTGAACATATAGAGCACCCAACGTCTTCATCTACAAGCTCACGCTCTCCACGGAGGTGGAGTGGATTGGTTGGAAGATCGCTCGCCTATCGCCAAGAAATAAGTTACCGCGTTCTTATAACAAAGCTGTGACAAACGTGAGATTCTCACAGAAAATAGATTATGGCGGCTTTCCGTAGGCAGTCAGGTCGCCATTTTCCCTCGAGCCTACCATCAGCGTCGATTCGAACCAGAAAATCTCTACAGAGGCAGTCAAGCGTCTTGCCGACAATATAAAGACGTGGGCGAACTAGAACTGGCTATCAGCGTCGCTGAAACGATTACCGATGCGCGATTTGCGTACGCGTTTGATGAACACGTTATGGAAACGCTGAAAGTGAGCTACTTGATCCCATACAGATTTGTTTACTGTCATTGCCGGAACTCAGGAGAGTCCTGCATGCAGGCGTTTGCCTCGATCAACACGGCGTCGCTGAATGCGTACCGATTTGCCGATTTGCTTATTTGTGTGACATAAAGTAGTAGTAGCACTGCGTGAGTTAAGTAAATGGTTAGTAGCGGACGTGCTTAGCGCCTGCGCTTGCAGCCACTTGGCGAATCTGCTTATTGCACCATGTTCCGCAAACGGGCTCCAGGAGACAGACTTGAACGTCTTGGAGTGAATGCTTAC
>CAZISK010001134.1:0-2409 GCA_964541355.1 uncultured Candidatus Obscuribacterales bacterium | reverse complement strand
CGGAGTGCCGTGCGGCCGAGTCTCCTCGATGTATTGCAAAACGGACAAAACCACCATGTGCAAGTGTCGTGACGCAGGTGCGCAACGCAATTGGGTCAACCAGGGATACCCGGGGGTAACGCCGTTGGACATGAACAAGATCTTGTCGTTGAGATTCTTGCGGTTGTTGAGAACGAACTCCGTATATGGACTGTCGACATCGGACCATGGCGTCGTTCCTTTATATCCGATAAGTGACATGTCGAATCTGTGAGCCTCGCCTACAGTATTCTGATAGTCCTGGTTGCCGTCATAGATGCAACCACCTGCCACCAGAAGCACTATAACCGCCGGTAAGATCGGCTTCGGAATGGTTAGTGTTTTACCTTTGAAAACTTTGCTTGTGAGAGCAAGCATAGCCTTTCCAAGCCAGATCAGAATGCAAAATCCTTCCATCCAGGCAAGAATGAAGGAGCCAGCATAGACTGGTTGATCGTGATAATGCCAGCCTTTGAATTGCAGCAAATAGACAATATTTCCGGCCAGAGAGAAGATGGTCAAGGGCAACATCAAAGATGAGCGGCGGCGTAATCCGACAGCAAGCAAAAATACAATACTGTTGAGAAAGAACACGTCACGTCGCCATGGATCGGAGAACGATCCGCCAAGAGAGACGTCCCAGTAAGCGTAGCCAATTGCATAGGACGGAACTAGGAAACCGAAATAGTAATCTCGCATATTCGCCGGCACGAACAAAAAGTGTGCGGCATAAATGGCACATCCAACGAGGCAGGATATGGTCTCGATTGTTATAAGCGGTCGCAGTCTACGCTTCTCCAGAACGAAATACAACTCAACCAGTGCAGCAGGAATAATGAAGTAGGGTTTTATACAGATGCCCATAGCTCCAACAATTCCAATTACAGATCCCCAGAATTTCGACTTCACTCCGCGTCCTTCCCAGCTCAACCAGCGAGCTATGAACAACGGGATGTAGAACAACACATAGATCTCTTCGCGCTGGCCAAAATCATACCTGAGGAAAAAGTTGAACATGGTCAATCCGATAATGAACGGAATGAACATCCACGACTCACTTCGCTTGCCTCTCGTGAAAAGCAACGCGATGCAAGCAGCAACCGAGTAGGAAATAATGACAGCAAGAAAAAAGTTGAATGCCTGCGTAACAGGAAAATCAAGAACTTTAGAGAGATAGGCTGGTATTGTGTCCAGATACCAGATCAAAGGCGGGTTGCAATCAACCACATCGATGTAAGGAATACCGCCGTCGACAATCACCTGAGCAGCTTGCAAGTGCAAGGCCGGATCCCAGCCAATACGCATCGGATGTAGTATCAGAGCCCATACCAGGCGACCAATCAAGAGAACTGCGACAGTTATGCAAGCGATAAAAAGCGGTTTGTTTTCTCGAAATACAGGCAGATCTGCAGGCGGTTTCGCCGGACTGGAAGCACCACTTGCTTGGACAGTCTCGTCCGCGCTGGCGCCTTCAGCACTCTCCTCGTGAGATGTCGGCTTCTCTTGCGAAGCGTCTTTCGACAGAGCAGTTTCCTCTTTCGAAGCTGCGCTCTGCGCGTCGAGAACGCTGGACGTCGGCTCTTCTTGTGAAGCGTCTGTCGATGAGGTCTTGTCTTCCGATTCTTTGGTTACATCAGAAGATCCCGAAGTACTGTTGTCGCTCTGAGCTTCGTCCTTGCTTCCGCCTTCACTAACCACCGGTATGCTCCAGTCTGTTTAGTAACCCCATTTTCGATAGTATTGAACATCATCCTTCACATTACGTATGTACCATTCATGCGTGATATGAGTCGAAGTGCTCTCGATGTTCTCATAAAATCTCAGGTTGTTGAACTCCGTAGTCGCCATGCTTGGGTCCGGAGGCTTCTGACAGTTGGTGTAGAACCAGTCACGACCAAGTTCTTTATCGATATCATTGAGCTTCCACGTCTTCGACTTGAACTCAACGGCGCGTCCCACCAGTTTGAAGCGAATCCATACATCGTATGCTCCGGAGATGCTGCCACCGCCCGTAAGGTCAGATATCGAGCTGACGTTATCGTTGAACGACTGGGTGAAAACCTTTTCTGGTTTTAAAGTATACTGGTCAAACAGCACTCGATAGACATAAAACCCTATTGCTACGATGACCACCACGGCGAGAATAGCGAAGAGATGGTTTTGACTGGAACCTGAAGATCCTTGATTGACCATGCCTGACGCTACTCCCCAAAATTCCGAAGGGCTGGTTCACAAAGCTTGTTAAGCCTTGCATCTCCAGTTTACCAAGCCAAGACAGGTCGTGCGATGACAAGACCACAACTGCCATTACGGATGGCAATTCGCTATGCGATCAATACATCGCGACATCGACTATCTCGCAGACGCCAGATTGCGGCATCCGAGACAAAG
>CAZISK010001133.1:0-2417 GCA_964541355.1 uncultured Candidatus Obscuribacterales bacterium | reverse complement strand
ACTGCTGCAAGTTGCGTAACTTTTTATCGTAGTTGGCTTCGAGTCTTACACCTTTCATGTTCATAGCGATGTTCCTTTGAGCAAAGGATCTAGATATTCTTCCCTTTCCTTCTCGGTTGGCATGTTGAGAATCTCGCCTTCTACCAGTTCGTGCCTGCCGTACTCCCCATCATCACGGGTGGTGGCATAACTTTCATTGATCGACTCAATCAGTTGCCCATAGCACTCATTTCCAAATTGCTCCAAAGCGATTGACTCGTAGGTCTCATCGGCTTTTACGATGTACTGAGTTCGGAGGCTTCCATATTCATCCTGACTCTGTGAACACACAGTCGTTGAAGATTTTGTCTCTTCGGTTGCTTCCTTCTCGCTAGATTGAACGAGAATCGAATCGCCAAGCGATGTCAGCCGGCTAAGTACTCGGACTTTTTCTTCTTTTATTACGGCTATCGGATCTGTCTGAGTCATAAAATTTTCAAGCAAGGTACCCATAGGAGGCTCAGGGAGCTCCTGGTTCTTCTTTTGAAATACATCTACAACGACTCTCAAAATATTGGAAAAGCTTTTTCTGACTTCGCGCACCGCGACTTCGACAACGTTATCTCGCTCTTTCAGCTTTTGCTTCAAAAGCTCATTCTCAGTTTTTAGCTGAGGATTCTCCCATTGAGCCTTGAAGCGATCTAACGCAACATCGGGCGGCAGTTTGTCGCTCAGAAGTTGTTTTACAAGCTCCAGATTCTTCGAATCGTGCGCAGCGAGAATCGAGTCTACACCAGACTTTGAAGACAGAAGTTCAAGTGCAAACGCTTTACTGATCGGGTCAGCAGCAGTGACTTTCCCTGACTGGATTTGAGTCAAAACATCCAGAAGCTTTTTCGACATGTCGGGGCTCGACAAGTCTACCTTGAGATCACCTAGGCTGATTATTACTCGCGGTCCAGACTTGTCGGAAATTGCCACGGCGGCATCGGATGCGTTGTCTGAACGCCCGTCGCCAAGCATTCCACGCGAAGATGCAACTGCGCCCTGCTCACTGCCGAGCGGTATGTGACCTTTGTCAGATGTGCCGGGCGTCAAATCTGCGTCTTGTGAGCGCTTGCCATCGGGAGAATTAGCCTCGGTAACACCCGAACCGGACTTTCCTCCTCGAATTTCACTTGCCGGAGCGTCCTTCCCTGGCTCCAGCTGCTGTTCTTTGTTTTTGTCAACCAGAAAAACACCTTTCTCGTCCGCATGCGAAGTATCAACACCCAGCTCTTTGATTTGGCCAAATTGCTGCGATGACTGGGTTTTAGCCTCAACAGTAGTAGCCTCAATAATCGGATTATTGTGAGTGTCGCCATGCTTACCACTGTCACTTGCGGCTAGCCCTGTTTCATTAGCATTGGGTTTGCCAGTTCCGAATGGGGCTTTACCGGCATCATTTGAATGATCACTTGCGGTTTCAGAAGGCATTTTGCCTGTTCTACCGCCCTCAGTTGCTGCCCCTGGCTCGTTCGAGTGCGGCTTGCCTGTTTCGTTTAAATGCTGATTTCCACTTTCAGATGATGCTTTCCCTGCGTCAGTCAAATGCTGTTTACCAGCATCCGAAGCTGTCCCTGTTTCATTTGAGTGCGACTTGCCTGTTTCGCTGGAATGGTTATTTCCGCCTTCAGACGGTGTCTTCCCTGCGTCATTCGAATGCTGTTTGCCAGCATCCGAAGCTATCCCTGTTTCGGTTGGTGTTAGCGCTGGTCCATGACTATGTTGTTTCCCATCGGACGAGCTAATACCGGAAACATTGGGCTCAGAGGCGCTTGATACGGATTTACTCCCTTTGTTTTCACCAGGCTGAACGTCTTTTACCGGTTCCGATTGCTGGTTCTTGTTTTTATCAGCAACTAAAATACTCTTTTCGTCAGGATGTGAGTTGTTACCAGGGTCCTTACTTCCTCCCGCATGGTCTACAGCGTGCTGCTTCGCATCAACAGTGCTCGCTTCGATAATCGGATTACTACGATTGTCGGCATGCTTACCTGTATCGGATGCTTCTTTTGTAATAGGCTGTTCATGCGCTATTTGGTCGGTCTTCGTTGACTTTCCGGAGCCGAGCTCGCCCGTTGTTGGTTGTGACCGCGGCTCATCGCTTCTTCTAGTTTGCTCGGCTTGTGCAGCTGGTTTCGTATCAGTTGAAACCGGCCTCGATTGCTCGCTTGATGGAGTTCTTGCTTCTGGGGCTCTACTGACGGGATCTCTGCGCTCAGGTGCTGGACTCGCGTCTGACTGGTTTTGTTTTGGACTTGAAACAGGATTATTTTGTGCTCTACTGGTTTCTGCTGGAACCGGGACAGTCATCGCCCGCGTTTCCTGCTTCGCTTCAGTCCCCGCTTTTGAAGCTTGGTAAGGGTTTTCTAGCGGCTTGGATGTCTGCGCTGGAG
>CAZISK010001132.1:0-2420 GCA_964541355.1 uncultured Candidatus Obscuribacterales bacterium | reverse complement strand
CCGGAGCCAAGAATTTAGTAATTGAAAGCAACGGCATTCCAGTCGCAACTTGTGCATTCTCAGACAATGCGCAAGGAGAACCAACAGGAACCGCGTCGGTTTCGTATCCTGATGGCACTAAGGGTGTTCTTTTGCTTAACGATCCGAAGGCGATAGAGTCATTGAGAAAATTAGGCAACCCGATTGATCTTGCCTGGTACCAACACGATGGAACATTCAGTTGCCTCTGGTATGCACCGCGGACTGGGCTACCCTACCGTATCGGTCTGGTTGAGTTCTTGGAACAATCAAAGCAAAGATTCCGCACAGAAGACAGGTGTTTTTTGACTGCGGACAACAATCATCTGTATGGACGAATCAAATGGCGGAATGCGTCTGATTCGCTTTATTCCGCCAATTTGATTTTGTATAAGTTCGACAAGAAGATTCAAAAGGACGTGGTTGTAAAGTCTGGAAAGCGGTATCGACTGCAAGTGAAGGTTGCGCCTGGACGGTACACTAGTTTAGGTAAGCATGATGTTGAGCTGTGGATAGACGGACGAAGGAACAAGTTCGAGATCGAGCATACAAAATACAATGAACTACAATTCTCGACTGTGTCTTTGGAATTTACTGCTTCCCGCCCTGTGGCTAGGATCGAGTTGCTCAATCCAATGGCCTCTGCTTCTGTCGAAGTCGGTGACGTAAGCCTCGAACAGCTGGATTGATTATGGGTCGAACCGATGAAACCATGTGCCCCACCTGTCACAAACCGATCATCTTCGGCGCAAAAGCTTCAATCACAAGCTGGATCTTCAGAGACTATCGCTGCCGCTGCCGAAACCCGCAACCGATTACTGCTGTGCCGCGCCGGCAACCTGAGCAGGCGGAAGTCGGCCAAGCAATTCCTGGCTATCAAATTATCGAGTGCATTGGATTCGGTGGCATGGGGGTCCTGTACAAAGCGCACAAGCATGGTATCGAAGGCACGTTCGCTATCAAAGTGCTTCGGCGCGAGCTGATCAAAGATCAAGGGTCCCTGGTTCGGTTTGAGCAAGAAGCAGACTTGGCCAAACAATTGACCCATGCCAACCTTGTCAGCGTGTACGAAAGAGGAATTTCTAAACTTGATGCACCGTATCTGGTAATGGATTTTGTTGACGGAGAGAGTTTAGATAAGAGATTGGGACGGGAAACCTCGCTTGATGCTCGACAAGCAATAAACATGTTTGTACAAATTTGTGATGCAATGGAATATGCTCATTCATTTGGTGTACTGCATCGTGACTTGAAGCCCAGTAATGTTCTGATTTCCCAGAGCAGAGCCGGAATTGAAGTGGTAAAGGTTGTAGATTTTGGAATCGCAAAACTCCTTCCCCGAGTGAGCCGCGAAACTCTGAATCTGACAAAAACCGGAGAGCTTTTTGGAAGCCCGTTTTACATGAGCCCTGAGCAGTGCATGGGCGAAGAGTTGGACGAGCGTTCGGATATCTATTCGATGGGTTGTGTCATGTACGAGGTGCTGACTGGCTCGCCTCCATTCAAGTCGGACAATCCGGTGAAAACGATTATGCAGCATCTGACCAGTGTCCCGCGTTCCTGCGGATCGATTGCAGTTGGACACACAGTAGGAAGTGATCTGGAAGAAGTAGTAATGCAGTGTCTTGCAAAGGACCGTGCTAATCGAGTGGAGTCGATGTCAGCATTGCGACAGCGATTGGAAGTAGTTGCGTCCAGACTCGGTGCGGGCAAAGATCGCATGCACGCAAGCGTATCCTACGTTTATCGCCGGCGTGCGATCGTCTTCTGGTCGTTTTCTGCAGTTATGACCTACGGTGTCGTTGCTGCGCTGATAGGCAACATCCAAACCCTGGCGCTGGTTGGATTGTACTTTTGGATTCCCATCTGGTACTTTCGCAAAATGATAGGCTTGAAAACAACCGATAAGATCCTCAAAACCCAAGAGCCGGAGCAGATAGAGCTAGAGTTGTTTATGCTTGTAGGAAGCTTCTGTGCGCGGTTCGCTATGCCCGGTAAGAGGAGCCGTGCGCGCGTGCTGAGCGTCAGTTTTCGCGGCGGAAAAATGCCGACTGAGATCAAATCGTTTTTTAATGGTGAACGCAGAACCGTAATGGCCTATCGGGACAAGACATCCGGAGAGCCTGTTGCCATCATTCTTGGGAGGTATTTGTGTGTCGTAACCGCTGAGGTTCTTCCGCTGCCCCTGAAGCAGGTGGAGCAACTTCCATTGCTACCACCGCTGTCCGATGAATGATTTGTGACCTGATGTGTGCCACTGCAACTGGTATCATTTTTTTCTTCAATGATCCACAGGAACCCCAGTACGGACGAGCTTGTCAAGCGAGCTTGATATCGAAAGTTCCCTTGCTTTGAAAGCTCGCGCGAATTGTTTCGATGTTCAGATTATGCACATCCAATCT
>CAZISK010001131.1:0-2423 GCA_964541355.1 uncultured Candidatus Obscuribacterales bacterium | reverse complement strand
CGACAGTGAGTGTTTTCGAGATTATCTCGGTCAGATCCCATTAGGCGGATTTTTCTGCAATGGAGAAATTGGTCCGGTCGGCGATAATACGTATTTGCATGGATACACATCGTCGTTTGGCATCTTCAGGCAGAAATGATGGTGTTAAACTTGATTCAAAGTATTAATTCCTCGGAGTTGAATAGTATGAGTGTCGAAACAAGAAAAGGTGTGGTCTCTCTGACCAGTGCGCTGACTTTGTGCCTCACGTTCGTCTGCTTCGAACTGCAAGACTGCTACAACGGCTCACCCGCACATGCCCAGACCAAGAAGAAGTCTGGCAAGCCCCCGGCGGCTCAGCCGGTTCCTTCAGGACCCAATCTCAACAGTCCGGAAATGAATTCCTATTTGATTAAATTGCGGGAAAAGCTAGATAATAACTGGAATCTGGTGGATGGACGCAATCGCGTTACTCTTACTGCCAAGATTGACGCCGATGGTGCAGCCTCCGACATCTCTGCTACGAGTGCGCCTTCCAGCCCGGAAGCCGAGCAGAGTGCCAATGAGGCTTTTGCCAAGGCGCAACCTCTTGAAGCTCTACCGAAGAGCATCGGTGCTGCAGTAAAGCTGACTGTGATTTTCGACTCATATGCAGATCCCCATGGAGACACTAATCGTAATCTCACTACAAAAATCGATCCCGTCGTCGAATCACCAAAATAATTCATGAATATCTTCAGCCGCAAGGAAAAAAGCAAGACAGGAAGAAGGGAGACTCGTTACGCCGGGTCCTGGTACGAAGGCGATCCCAAAAAACTGGAGGCGGAGCTCAAAGGTTATCTGGCTAGTGCCAGCGTTGCCTTAGAGGATCGAGCCAACGAGAAAGAGACGGATGGTGACAAGCCTCTTTACGCCATAATCGTTCCCCATGCCGGGTACATATATTCAGGCGCGACGGCCGGCTTTGCTTACGAACTTGCGGAGCGGTTCTCTCCTAAACGCGTTTTTCTTCTTGGACCCAGTCACTATGTCGGCTTCCAGGGTGTGGCGCTTAGTCCCGATGTCGCTTTCGAAACTCCTTTGGGGGAGCTTCAGCTCGACAGAGAGGTCATTGAGGAGCTTCGTCAATACCCGATGTTCGAGGAGTCTCGCGAGGTTCACCAACGTGAGCACTCTCTGGAGTTGCAGCTCTCGTTCATCAGGCAGGCTCTGGGCAATGTAAAATTGGTGCCGCTGGTGGTTGGCTCCCTGCCTGACATAGCAGATGTTCGCCTGGTAGGACAGATCATCAGACGGTATCTCCGTGAGGATGATCTCGTTATAGTGAGCTCTGATTTCACTCATTACGGTCCGCGCTACGACTATATGCCTTTCGAAAGCGATATCGCGAAAGAGAAGGTTCGTGAGCTGGATTTCGAGGCGTTTGAGTGCCTTAAGAACTCTGATCTCGAAGCGTTTTTGCAGTTCCACAGCCGGACAAGATGCACCATATGTGGTTTCTTCCCTTGTGCCGTTCTCTTGTCTATGCTGCCTTCCTCCAGCAAGGCCGAACTGTTACGGTATGCGACGTCTCGTGACGTCACACAGGAAGATGGCGACAACTCGGTCTCGTACCTCGCGGTCTCGTTTACCGACACCGAAAGCAGTACCGGATGGAAGTCTGAGCAACCGATTGATAAGGAAGAGCTTCTTAGCGAAGAAGAGAAAGTCAGTTTATTGAAGCTGGCGAGAACGACCGTCGAGAGCTTTGTGAAAGAAGGAAAGGCTCCGAATTCGCAGGATGCAGGCATTGATGTGACAATCGGTTTGAAAAGACGGCTGGGTGTTTTTGTTACGCTGTTCAAGAAAAAACAGAATCGAAAAGCGATTGTAGCCTCTTGTAAAAAGTCCATTCACGATGAGTACGATCTTAGAGGGTGCATTGGATACATCTGGCCGATCAAACCGCTTGTCGATGCGGTAATAGATAATGCGGTCGGCGCTTGCTCGAAGGACTATCGATTCATACCTGTAAGAGATCATGAGCTTCCCGACCTGAAGTATGAAATCAGTGTCCTGACACCGCTTCAGAGGGTGGACTCTGAGAAAGATATCGAAATCGGCAGGCATGGCATAGTCCTTTATGTGAAAGGGCGCCAATCGGTCTTTCTGCCGCATGTCCCGGTCGAGTTCGGCTGGTCGCTGGAGGAAACCTTAAGTCAGCTATCGGTCAAGGCCGGGGTTGGTCCGCATGACTGGCGGCAGGGTGCCAAGTTCGATGTCTTCGAGTCAATAATGTTCGAAGAGTTCGAGCTTGAAAGCGAGAAAATTTCGGAAAATTAGTGGTTGCGCCGCCGAATCTGGTGCGTCTGCCAGGTGGTCCGGTTGGCGAGGATGTACCCGAGAATAGCACCGCCCGCGCCGCCAAATCCGGTGCGTTGGCCCAGGTGGTCCGGCTGACGGAG
>CAZISK010001130.1:0-2425 GCA_964541355.1 uncultured Candidatus Obscuribacterales bacterium | reverse complement strand
TTACGAGTTGCTTCACCCGGCACCTTTATCGTCGTCCAGCCGTCCGGTCTCTTCACAACCTCAACGCCACTCACGGATAAATCTCGAAGCTCTCCTTTGTCCCTATCAAAGTAGGTCTTACCTGTCCAAAAGCTGGGCGGGATACCGTCCCTGTGCCAAGTGTCGTTCTCACCATCCGCCCCCGTTCTAATTCTTCGCCACACCGTGCCGCCATTATCAATAACCAGCTCCGGATTACCATTCGCATCAAAGCCAATTCTCGTCTTCAGAATCTGAGCATTTGTCATCGTACAAAGTCGCTCATCCTGAGAAAAGGACAAGGTGCCCCCGTCGATTGTGTAATTGCGCGCTTCAACAGCTTCGGTGTTGGTATCCTCGCAATTCACATCCGCTAAAGTCTCTTCTTCGCGAGCTCCTTCTTCCCACGTTCGTTCGTCGCGAGTTCCTTCTTCGCGGGTTCCCTCGTCCGCAGCCCCTTCTTCGCGGGTTCCTTCCTCGAAACCTTCGTCAAACTCGCCGGCAAAGCCAGCATCAAGAATACAATCAACGATCTCAAGCTCAAGATCATCGGTGTAGCAAGTTGAACCACTCCGCTCATCGCGGTGCGTGACGAACGTCTCCCAGGGAACATCCACTCCCTCGTCGTCTACCGCACTATCGACGAGTTCAAAATTTTCATCGCCAGGCTTGTTTACCATCTATCACCCCCCAGTCTGCCCATCAACCTGGTTCTATTCTGACGGTGGAAAATGACAAATTTATTTCATCAGAATTCGCATGATTAGCTCAATACAGGGAATATACAAGGGGCAAGAAGTCAGGATTTGTAGTCGACGCAAAAACCTGATTTACTTCTATAGGTGTGGCGAGAAATCGAAATGGCAAAAATCATAATAATCGACGACGATATTGATTTATGTTCATCCATTGAAGAGTGGCTTACGTTCGAGCACCATACCGTTGAATTGGTCCATGAAGGACAAGATGGCGCCCACAGGCTGAAGATTTCCAATTACGACATGATCATTCTCGATTGGCAGATACCGGATAAATCTGGAGTGGAGATTTGCCGAGAGTTCCGCGCCAGAGGCGGTTCTACACCCGTTTTGATGTTGACCGGAAAAAAAGAGATTCACGACAAGATAGAAGGATTTCAATCCGGTGCGGACGACTACCTTACCAAGCCATTCCACATGCAAGAGCTCGCAGTAAGGGTTAACGCTTTGTTGCGGCGCGGATTAGTTACCCCTGTCAATATAGTGACGAGGAGCTATTTGTCGCTCGATCCAACCACACGCAAAGTTACAAAAAATGGGCAGGAGGTCTACTTACTGCCAAAGGAGTTCGCACTTCTAGAGTACCTTATGCGCCGCCCGAATCAGGTTTTATCTCTGGAAGTACTTCTTCAGAGTGTGTGGGAATCAACATCAGAAGCTTCCCCCGATGTAGTAAGGACAACGGTCAAACGCCTGCGCGATAAGATTGACATTCCCGGATCGCCATCGCTGATAGCAACCAAATACGGTGTCGGTTATGCTTTCGAGGACAACACCCCTTAACCTCTATTGGAGCGGGGTTTAACGCCGAGCATCCTGTGAATGACTCCTTCCCATACTTTAAGCAGAGAGGCGCAGTCGCCATCGCCTGACATAAGTTGCCGCGTCAATGCATAGTCAGTTTCGATCATAATAGTAGACATCTCAGTCTTTCCGAATACGCGGATAGAGATTTCATGCGCATCTTGCAAAAACCGAAGAGCCAATCGATGCTCACCGAAATTGAGAAAAATCTGACCGAGGCTATGGATGTACGAGACCACGAGTGGATCGTCAGCCAGACCAGTCGACTTTATCGCCTCGATAATACGCCGATGGTACTTTGCCGCCGATTTCGGACGCTGCGCGTTCAAAGACTTTGCTCCTTCAATACGACAGTGGTTCAGCAGTTTCACGGTGCAAGCAGGAAGCTCTCCCTGAACTTTCACTATGAACTGACCGAGCGCCGAAATTTCGCTGCTACGAGAGTAGATATGCCGAGCGATTTTCCCAATTGAGGCACCAGAACGGCTATCAACAGTCTCGCTTCCCGGAACTGTGCGATCGACTCTGAAAAAGGACTGCGTGCCGTTTTGCAGATAACGGACCAGAGCCATAATATGAATAACAGGAGGAAACTGCCGTTGTCGCAATCCCTCCGACTGCTGCTCTGATCTTTCCATGATCTGCCTCGCCCGGCATAAATCCTGCTTGATCAAGGTCAGCGTTGTGTTTGCAGGAGCTCTATAATCGTTAACCGATATCTTTTTCATCGCGATAATCTCCACGCCGCTTCACCTCAAGAATAGGCGGCGATTCTGACAATGCTCTGTCAGCCATCTCTACTGACAGGCAGCAGCAATAGTGGTCGGGTGAAAACGGCGCGAGGG
>CAZISK010001129.1:0-2438 GCA_964541355.1 uncultured Candidatus Obscuribacterales bacterium | reverse complement strand
TGCCGGGTAAACGAACTTTGGGATGCTGATAATCGCCGCCAATAATCGTGGTGTTGATGTTGCCGAAGCGGTCAATCTGCGCCCCGCCGAGAAAGCCGACCGTGATGCGGCCGCCTTGCAAATAATTCAAAAAAACTTCGGGCAGCGAACAAACCGACAGCGCGCCCGCCACCAACGCCGGATCGCCGATGGACACCGGCAGCCGTTCCGGCATCGCGCCAATCGCGCCCGACTCATAAATCAGCACGAGATTCGGCGCGTGCGTGAGCCGCGCGAGATTGCAGGCCAGATTCGGCAAGCCGATGCCCACAAAGACGACGTCGCCATCTTTCAACTCGCGGCTGGCGCGGACAACCATCAATTCGCTGGCAGTGTAGTTTGTCATGAGTGACGTAAGTATGATGAAAATTTTTTGAAAAAGCAAGGAATTTTTTTGCCCGAAAAACCGCTCGGACGCTCGGCTCGACTGAGCTCGCCGAAATCACAGCTCGTCGGGGTAGTAACTCCCTGCTTGACTCTTTTCGGTTTTTCGTCTATATTGACGGTAACCCATCGAAGCCCTTGTCCCGAAGGGACGGACGACAATAGCCCACCAATTTATTGGTGGGAAAATAGAATATCAAAATGCCTCGCAAGTCCCGCACGGGACGAATGAAAACGATAGGCGCGATATTGCACAAACGTTGTTTTTCAATCGTCCCTTGTCGCAGACAACGCGCCACGCGGTGCGGGACTATAAATTCGTGATGTCTTCTTTTTCCCCGCAATGAATTGCGGGGCTATTTTCACGTTGTCCCTTCGGGACTGAATTTGAGGACACGTCGTAATAAATTGCCAACAAGGAAGCCTCATGGCCAAAGTTGAACAAAAACCGATGACCCGCGAAGAACTGCTCGCCATCATCGAGCAGGCCCGGCGCGAAAACTGGGAAGAGCTTGACCTGCGCAGCAAGGGCATCACCGAACTGCCGCCGGAAATTGGGCAATTGAAAAATCTAAAAAGGCTGGATTTGGGCAATCAATGGAATACGCCGGATGAAATCAAAAACAAGTTGACACAACTTCCCGACGAGATCGGCCAACTCATCCGCTTGCAGAAGCTTTACTTGAGTTGGAACCAACTAGCCGCTCTGTCGGAGCCTATTAGCCAGCTCACCGGTTTGCAGGAGCTTGATCTGGACAACAACCAATTGACTGCTCTACCGGCGTTCATTGGTCAATTTACCAGTCTGCAAAGGCTTGTCCTGGCAGGTAACCAACTGACAGTTCTGCCGGAGTCCATCGGCCAGCTCACCAACTTGCAAAGGCTCTGGCTGCACGAAAACAAACTGACCACTCTACCAGAGTCCATCGGCCAACTCACCAGCCTGTGGATGCTTGATCTGGCGTCCAACCAACTGACCACACTGCCGGAGTCTATCGGCCAACTCACCAGCCTGCAGGAGCTTAACCTCAGCAACAACCAACTGAAGGCTCTGCCGGAGTCAATCGGTCAACTCACCAACCTGGAGAAACTTGATCTCAGCAACAACCAACTACCGGCTCTGCCGGAGTCTATCGGTCAACTTACCAATTTATCTAAACTATATAGCTCCCATAATAAACTTAATTCATTACCAGAGTCAGCAAGCAAGCTTGTTACACTTAGAATACTTTGGATAGGTTATAACCGTTTCAAGGAAATACCAAGTCAAGTAAGGTACCTCGTTCTATTAAGAGAATTTAGATCAGCTAGCAATGGGCTTACTTATATACCGGAATGGGTTTATGAACTCAGAGAACTAGAAGAATTAGGCTTTTCAGATAATAAAATCACTTCTCTTCCTCCTTCACTAGCACGGCTAAAGAAACTCGAAAAACTCGAACTTGATGATAATAGCCTTAACCCCGCCCTCAAGAGCGCCTATAAACAAGGCCTACCTGCCCTCATGGCCTACCTGCGTAGTCTCGAACAGGCTGAACCACTTTACGAGACCAAACTGGTGCTGATCGGCGAGGGCGGTGTGGGCAAAACTACTTTACTCAAAGCGCTCACCGGCAAAGAGCCAAAGCAGAACGAGCCGACCACGCACGGCGTGAGCATTGACATTCACTCCATGCAACTGCCTTATCCCGAAAAAGAGGGTGTCAATATCCAGTTCAATGCGTGGGATTTCGGCGGGCAGGAGGTTTATCGCGTTACGCATCAGTTCTTCTTCAGCAAGCGCTCGGTTTACCTGCTGGTTTGGGAGCCGCGCATGGGCGTGCAGCAATGTCAAGTGGAAGACTGGCTCAAGCTCATTCGCCTGCGCGTCGGCGATGACGCCAAGGTCATCATCGTTTCCACCCATGCCAAAACTGGCGAGCGCATTGCCCGCATCGACCAGCCCGTGTTCTTGCGCGACTACGGCTCGATGATCGTCGACTTCATCGAAGTGGATAGCCTCGAGCCGGATCCCC
>CAZISK010001128.1:0-2444 GCA_964541355.1 uncultured Candidatus Obscuribacterales bacterium | reverse complement strand
CTCCAGTTCTAGACGATCAGTTCTAACTGATTCGGCGAGAAACCGTGCACAGCCAGCTCGAGCACCGAGCTGTCGAAACCTCAACAACACAATTTTCGATGCGAATTCATGAATAATCTCTCTGCACGCGGCAATCTCATGACTAATTCACAATTCGTCGGCATAATCTCTTGAGCGTACGAATGCCGCGAACCGTCCCCTAACACGTGGTAAAACAATCTATGGCAGAACCAGGCTCAGCGGTCGGAAACGACCGTCCTAACGTCCCTGATAAGCAAGTTGACAAAGATTTTTTTCTCGATATTTCATCCCTTTTTGAACGAAACCGAAATGATTTACCTCGTCCCCAAACTGATCAGGGGGCGACTAAACTCGCGTTAGGCGCCCTTACCATCGAAGACCTCAACATACTAGAGCAAGCTGCAAAAGAGTTCGTCATCCCGGAGGGCTCTGCCGGTCCGAAACGAGGACCTCAGCTAGAGGGGACAGTACCACGAGTGGTGCCTGAAGACAGACCTCGTATAAAAGTAGAACTTGACCCGGCCGATTCGCCACCTCCGACGGAACCAGCCCCGCCTTTGGACACCTTTCCTCCGGCGGTGCCACCGGCAGACCCGACTGATCCGCCGGTTCCGGACAAGCCTGTTACAGCAGCACCGACTGACACGCCACTGCCTGAGGTGCCGAAACCTGCTACTGAATCAGCACCGGATGCAGCCCCGCCGACAGTGCCCAGCGATGCCACACCAAAACAGGGTGAATCTGCTCCAGTTCTCAAAGAATCGGTTAACGCGTTTGGCGCACGGATTCGCTCGGATGAACAGGGCAACGTTCGTGAGATTCAACGACCTGACGGAACAACGGTGAGGTTGGAAACTGGTTCCGGCAATGGGAGCATTATTGAGACAGACAAGGACAAAAATGTCACCAAAACATGGACGTTGGACAAATCAGGCAGCTGGGTATCCGAATCCAACCCGCCAGAGAAGCGCTTATCGATGCAACTCGAGGCTAACGGCACCCTGCGATTCGAAACGGAAGATCGGGTCCCGCATGTCGTTACAAGCGCAGGCTTTGCACTGGTCGGCGATGCCGCGAAAAACACGGGATTCGACGCACAAGGGCGAATAGAGCGGATTGTGTATCCAGACGGAACGATTCGCATGTTTGGGTATGACGGAAACGAAGTTCAACCGTATCACGTCTCGAAAAGAGAACCAGGTTCAAGCACCTGGAATCACTTCAGTAGAGAATCAAAAAATACCTGGTATCCGAACGATTCTGACGGCAAGACCTTCGGTGAACCATGGAAAGGAACAGTTTCCGTCGGACCGGAAGGGACTTATTCGACTCGAACTACCGATCCAAAAGCCAATTGGATCGCGCATAGAATTAATGGTGCCGAAGAGCAAGTAAAAATCGATTCGTCCGGAACAGAATTAGGTTTTGATCGCTCCGATAGACTGGTGACCGCAAAGCGCGGTTCAAGCACTATCAACGCGAACTATGGAAAAAATGGAAAAGCCGACAGTATTGTTGAAACCAACCGAAAAACCGGTGACCAGAAATTCTGGACGGAATCACCTGACGGCGGATGGCGTTCGGAAGATCCTACTGACGGTGTCAGGTACAAACTCAACTTTGAACGGGACGGCAAGCTAAGCTGGCTCGACGCGACGGGCAACCGTTTCGTCAAGCCAGCTGATGCGCATCCCCAGATGATCCCTTCAGGCGAAGGATCCACCAACGATCCCAAAGCAGATAAAAGTAAGCGAGTTGAACCAGCTCCTGAACAAAGGCGTGAAACAAGAGAGAATCCGGAATTCAAAGCAAGTGAGCAGCCACAAGACCAAATCAAACTTGCTCGCGATGCCTATGTCTTCGTCGCCGCAGCTACAGATAGCGGCATGGATATCGCGCGACTGAACCAATTCATGACCGACTTCGAAAAGCGTGTAAAAGAGACCAGAGAGGCCGGCAACAAAGCACCAACCGATGAGCAGATCGCAAAGACATATTCAGAGCTGACCGCTCTACTGAAGGATCCTCAAACGAGCGGCATCACTGCGACAGATCGTGCAGACCTTGCAAAACTGACTATGTTCAACCTTGCCTATCCCAAACACATAGACCAGGCATTGAATCTAGGCAATGTCACAACTGCAGAGGTTTTCACCGCGAGTAGACATCCTGAAAATTATGCCAAACTGATCAAAGAGGTTGCTCTCACCGGAAAATTCACTACCAGTGGTGGCGAAGAGATTACGTTGCCGCAGGGTTCGATCGACCGCGACGAAGAGAATGCTCGATACACTCCGGAAACCGTCGGACAGAATCGCTGGAGAAATTGGGCAAGCAAGATCTTCCAGGAAACCGGTATCAACAGTGTCGTGCCGTTCCTGGAGCCAAACAGCAATTATCCAGCATGGGGTAAACCTCATGTC
>CAZISK010001127.1:0-2456 GCA_964541355.1 uncultured Candidatus Obscuribacterales bacterium | reverse complement strand
ACAAAAATGCTACCCATACTGAATGGCTCAGCTTGATGGGGTTCGGCTTCGCCGAGATTGGCTCTGTGACGGCTCAACCCAGACCCGGCAATCCTAAGCCGCGAATTTTCAGGTTGATTGAAGATCAAGCAATCATCAATTATCTAGGCCTCAACGGCGATGGCGCGGAGGTGGTGGCAGCCAGATTGAGACAGGCGCAGCCAAGTCTGCCACTGGCATTGAGCATTGCAAAAACCAATGATCCCTCAGTCGTGGGCGACAAAGCCACGCAAGACTTCGTCACCACTTTTTCGGCGCTGAAAGAGATCCCAATGCTCTTCGCCTCGATCAATGTCAGCTGTCCGAACACTCACGAAACAAAGCTGCAAGAGCTCGATATGCTCGATGCCGTTTTTCAGGAAGTGACGAAGGCCAACAGCAATCATATTCCACTCTTTGTCAAACTGTCGCCTGACAGCGACAGGGAGCTTCTGGAAAATGTAGTGTCGCTCGTGAGCAGGCATAAACTGACAGGGTATGTAGTCGGCAACACGTCGACGGATCGTTCCATGTTGAAAACGCCGAAAGAGCGTCTCACTAAAATCGGTCCGGGTGGTCTCAGTGGTCCGCCGATCCGAGAAAAGGTTTTTGCTATGATTCGACAGCTCTACCAGCTCAAGCACGAAGGCCAGCAAATCATCGCTTGCGGCGGTATCGTAAGTGGTGTCGATGCCTTTCAAGCGATCGCATGTGGTGCCAGCGCGATCGAGCTCTATACCGGCCTCATATATCACGGTCCCTACCTGCCTTTTGCAATTGCCAGCGAATTGGATGAGATCCTGGAGCAGAAAGGACTCAACCTCAGTGAGGCGATCGGCAGCGCCATCGCCGTCGGTGCGGCAACTTAGTATCAGGGCTGAGATTCAGGCGGAATGGTATCGTCCAGATCGGGAGGCTGACTTGACTTCGCCGTCCGCTCTTGCGGTGCACCTTCTTTCGGTCGTGCCGGCAGATGGTCGGCGGTTGGCCCGGATGGAGAGCGCTCTTCCTTTAGCGCAGCGGCCTTGTCCGGAGACTGCTCTGAGACCGGCTTGGGCTTTGTCGGAGCTTCTTCTGCCGAAGGAATGGCGGCACTCGGTGCTTTGAAAGTGAGAGAACTGGCATCATCAGCGCCTACTGAAGAGCCACTATCCAGCCCGACCTGCTTGTGATGGATCGAGTGTTGACCGGAGGCACTCTGTGCTTGAGCGGGAGTCGTATTATTAGCCTCGGCGCTCTCTTTCTGCTTGAGCGGTCTGAGGTAAAACTCTTCTGCGAAAAACATGCCGGCAGTCGCCAGTGGTACCGCTATTAGTGCCCCAGGGACGCCCATTATCGAAGCACCAATCAGGATGGAAAACATGACGACGAGCGGATGCAGCTCAACCTGTTTGCCAAGTAAATTGGGTACGATAATGTTGCTTTCGAGCCATTGCTCCGCGACGAATAACAGGACGGTGGCACCGGCTAACATCGGTGATTGGCTGAATGCGACCAGGACAGCCAGTACCGCCGTAATCATGGAGCCGACGAACGGAACGAGGTTGAGAAGCCCTGAGAGCGAGCCCAATAGAATGGCGTGCTCGACTCGAAGAAGGCTCAGGCCGATAGTGAGAAAAACAGAGACCGCCAGGCTCACCATTAGTTGTCCGCGGATGTATCCACCCAGCCTCGCTTCGAGCGGTCGGATCAATCCTGCTGCTCGAGCGCGATTCTCCTGCGGCACCCAATCAAGCAGTTTTGACCAGAGATCATTTGCTTCGATAACAAAATAGCCGGTCAAGAAGAGCACTAGAATGCCGGTGACAATAACTGTAACCAGGTCCGAAGTGAAATGAAGCGCATGACCGGAGAGCTTCGCCACAAAGCCGCGTATGTCGGTTGGGCTTACCGCGATTGCTCCGACGCTTTCGCCGAGCATTTCACGGATGCGAAAGTACAAATCATTGAGGCCGGAGGCATAGTTGGGGAGCTTATCGTAGAGGCTGAGCGCCTGCTCTTTTAGAGTCGGAAAGAGAGCGGCGAACAGAACCGAGTAAAGTATGCCGACCAGGATGTAGACGAGGACGACGGTTGCGACTCGACTAATTTTTCGCTTTTCCATCGCCTCTGCCACCGGCGCAATCGCTGATGCCAAGGTGATTGAAAATAGCACAGCCACTACAATGGCGCGCATCTCCCAGAGCAGCCACAGAAGGAGCAACAGTCCCACCAGTATCAGTGGCGTTGCCAGGTTGTTGCGTCGTTTCCAACCTTGTCTTCGGTGCTTGTCCCAGCGAGTGTCGTCAAATTCCATTAGTTTTTCGTCCCGCGGCGCCTTCTATCGAACTTAATACCACAGCTGGGCTTCCGGCCGATAACTTGATGCCTATGGTGACGATGCTTTTATGTTTGTGCCAGTCTGAGACCCCGCGCGTTTCGGCAATGTATGAGTGACC
>CAZISK010001126.1:0-2463 GCA_964541355.1 uncultured Candidatus Obscuribacterales bacterium | reverse complement strand
CGATGCATAAGTCTACAATTAGTAATAAGACTACAGGCAGCAGCACCACAATCAAGCAAAACGCAATCACCCATGGTTTCATAGTTTAGGTCCTCATCCAATGCCGCCTCTGGTTAATCATAATTGACCAAAGCAACTACCACCACCGGAAGAACCCGAGGTTCCGCGATGCATTTCTGCGTCAGCGAGCGAGTATTGCGAACACGGCTATGAAAAAAAAGAGTGATGGCGTGCACGCCACAAGCAAGATGTTTCGATATCTTTGCGAGACTGGCCAATTGTTCGGCGCCGGTTGCTCACCGCATACCGCAGCAAGAGTGAGGCGAATCACAGGCAGAATACCCAGGAAATTGACAAGAATGAACATCAGGCAGCCCGACCATAGCGGCGCAGAATTCCAGAAAAAACCGACGAGCGAGCAGACAAGCGCAGCCAAGAGCCCTGCTTGCCAGGCAATGAGTCGCAATGAATAGAACAACTCCGACAAGACAAGCACGGACGCATAGATACAAATGCTCATGAGACTCAGTACGAGTATAGCAACCAGACAAATGGCGAATGTCATTTTTATCGTGACCACTCTTAGAATTTCGGTTACTTACCGTTATAAGCTCAGATTCGAGCGCAACGATGGCAGTCGCAACACTTCTAGATCTGTTCGCCTGAGCGCACTTTCTAATCGACTGTCGAAACAAGAGAGGCTTAGACGCTAGAATCCTTCGAGCTGCCGAGCAACTGCGTAAAGA
Source organism: uncultured Candidatus Obscuribacterales bacterium (assembly GCA_964541355.1). GTDB lineage: Bacteria > Cyanobacteriota > Vampirovibrionia > Obscuribacterales > Obscuribacteraceae > JADYXR01. The sequence continues at coordinate 1,717 of CAZISK010001126.1, read as the reverse complement.
ATCTGCCAACACCCTTTCGCGGCGCTCCTGCTTCCGCATTGTCCGCACCTTTAGCGACGGTCACAGCTTTGACCCTATCAGATCTTATAAGCTTCACCAGTCGAACATTCAAAGACGGCTTGGCGCATTTCTGTAAGGCGGTATTCGTAATTTGAAGTCGAAGACTGGAGAGCTCCCCGCACCAGCTGTCTTCGCATGAAAGATCGAAACGCAAGGTCGTGCAATGATGTCCCGGATCGTACGACTTTACAAAATCAGAACTCTTTGAAGTATCAAACGCATCTACGCCGCTCCTCCACAAGAGGCTGGCTCGTCCACCGAAATCGCCGGAGATACAGATCCAGCACTCGGAGACCTCATTCATCAAGATGTCGCTCGTATGCAAATCTAGTTCCACGGACTGCTCGTCACCGCTGGCAGTACGCGCGTCGTCCTTCAGGATAACCAATAAGCCGGCATCGCTCGTGCCGCCAAGCTGCACGTTCTCTGAACCGGTCACTGTACCAAGAAGCTTTTCCGCAGACTTTCCGCGAAAATCGAATACGCGGTGGGCAGTGTCTGGATGTGTAGTTTCATAATTGAGCTCCAACAAGACATCATGAAGGACTTCGTCGAATACGTCCAGAACAGCTTGATTGACAGGTTCGCGCTTCCAGCGAGCGATCGAATCTTGTATCGAGCCACTGGTTCTGTGTTGCGAATACGATTGGTCATCAGCCAAGGGCTTGATGTCGATCCCGGTCGCATCGATCAAATCTTGCAGGGCTGGTATCGGATCTAGTGCCAAATCTTCATAGCGAATTAGGCTTGCTTTGCCGCCGGCTGCTTTGAATGCTTTGTAGTTTTCAAACCGATGAAGATAGCGATATGCGAGCGTCAGTGCGTGATCTCTATCTGTGTCCGCCTGCTGCCGGCCAAAGGCGAGATAACCGCGTTTAGCATTGAAAGAGTTGGCGGACAAAAATAGATCTCGAGGGTCTCGGAACAGGTACAGAGCATACGTGTCCATAGTGCCGGAGAGAAACGACGGCATCCATTCCACAACCTTTTCGGCGTAGAATCGACTGTTCGGCTTGTCAACACGAACAGCATCGGAAAATTGCTTCCAGAGCGCAATCAAAACATCGCTACTCCTTGGAATATTGAGGATCTTACCGCGCTCCTGCCCGCCACGCAGCACAATCGGATTTGTGCCCAGAATACTTTGATATGCCGAGGCTGCCTGCCCGTAATCTGCAAACGTCCAGCCCTGCCACTGAGCAGCAAAGTGTGTGATCAAGCTGAGATACCGACTCTCGAGCGGATAGACCTGATCGAAGACGCAATCCGGATCGGTCCCTAAAAGTTGCATGGCAAGCGTCGATCCGGAGCGACCCATACCGGTCACCAGTATCGGCATTAACGGTCTCATTGATAAATTAGTCGCCATAGAGCTCTAAACCGCCGGTCCATCGTCATCCTAATCGTTGGTCGATCGTATCATCCCTCACGCCCCGAAAATATGATTACCGGCTCAGGTAGCACACCACACAAAAGAGCGCCCGGCGGGTGCCAGGCGCTCCGGAAAGAGATAAGTAGGCTGCTACTCGGTCTTAGTGCCTTCCTTAGGCGCTTCGGCCTTGGTTGCATCAGCGCCGGCTTCTGACTTGGCGCCGTCTTCTTCCTTATCTTTCTTGAGCTTGGAGCGGTCGATCGCCGCTACGAGCCTGATCTTGTC
>CAZISK010001125.1:0-2463 GCA_964541355.1 uncultured Candidatus Obscuribacterales bacterium | reverse complement strand
TATGTCGAAAATGTTCACCAGACTTCACCAACTACTGGATAGCTGTCGTGTCGAAACTCTTGATTATTGAAGACGATCGGGCGCTTTGCTCCTTGATGAAAGCCTTTCTCGAAGCCAAGAAATTTCAAATTGACCTGGTTGCTGACGGTAAGAGCGGCTTGGAATGGCTTACTCAAGTCGAGTATGCTGCGGCAATCATCGACTGGGAACTACCGAACTTGAGCGGTCTTGAGATATGTCGCACCTACCGTAGTGGTGGCGGTATGACACCAATAATCATGCTGACCGGACGAGGTCAGGTGAAAGACAAGATCTCCGGTCTCGATGCCGGTGCCGATGATTACCTGGCCAAGCCTTTTGATATGGAAGAACTGGCCGCCAGGCTCCGCTCACTCTTGCGAAGACCACCGTCCACTGCCGGCGGCAACACTCTCTCGCTCGGTCCAATCGAGATGAATCTTGAGAAAAATGTAGTGTGCATCGCGGACTCCATTATTGAATTATCACCAACGGAGTTTGCCATCCTCGAACTGTTCCTGAGAAATGCGGGCTGTGTGTACAATACAGATGCCATCATAGAAAAGATCTGGTCTATTGACGACGAGGTCTCACACGAGACTGTGAGATCACACATTACCCGCCTTCGCAAAAAATTGTACTCAGCATCTGCGGAGGCTGGTGCCTGCCTTAAGAACAGCTACGGCGTCGGGTACAAAATGGAGTTGCCCTGAGAGGGTAAGCTCGCACCACCTGCAGTGCTCTACTCAGCATTGAGGACCTATGTTTTTCCAAAAACCGTTTGAAACTCTGCACCATGTCTTGATGGAGAATACGAACCTCGCTCTTCGAAAAAATTTTTGATGACCGGTCGGGCACATGACCTGTCGTGGCTGAATGCTTCTGATCTGTTGTGCCCGAATCTTTGGCAGAACAGAAACTGCCTCCATACACGCAGAAGATAACGACAAGCAGATAAAACGATGTTCTTACGTGGTTCAATCTTTTCAATCCGTCTGATCCACAAGACAAGCCCTTCATGAATTGTGCCATTCCGACGAGGCGATCAAACCGGCTTAACGGCGAAGTGTCGACCTAAAGAATTTCAATCAACGACTTATGATTGGCGATCGCGGAAAGAGCAAGAAATTTTCTGATCTGATCAGACATGAACACAGTCGATAGATTTCCGTGATTGCCGTCGATCTTCACTACCAGAGAACAGGGAGACGAAGCTATTTTGAACAGTCGTCGAGAGTGCTCCACACTAATGACCTGGTCTTTGTCACCATGAATGAGCAGCACGGGAGTATTCTTGTTGTCGCGAACGAAGGGAAGAGATCCGAGTTCCGGCTTTGGAAACAAAATGTCTGGGTAGAATGCGAAGAACTCAATCCGTTCTTTGGCAACCTCTGTGAGTGAAGTATAGGGGCCGATCAATATCACGGCGGCGCTCGGCCGGCTTGCCGCAACGGCGCTAGCCACGCCGGTACCAAGAGACGCACCAAGCTGTATGATGCTGCTTCCTTTGATGCATTTCTTGTTTTCCAGAAAGTCGTACGCCGCTTGTCCTGCCTGTATCAGATTGCCGGTCGAAGGGCTGCCTTCACTCATGCCGTATCCTTCGTAATCGTAAGCAAACACCGAATACCCTGCCAGAAGCACAGCCTTAACTATTCCAATACTGGTTTCGACATTACCACCCTGGCCATGGTGAAACAGAACCGTACCGTTAGCATGCGGCTTTTCAAAAAAGATGCCGCGCAGCTGCCGTCCTGTAGGCGATCGGAACGTTAAGGTCTCCGTCCTCGCCCCCAGGACCTTCGCAGGCACTTCTCTGTATGCCTGGACTTTGGTCGGGTGAAACAGGAGAAAACGCTGTAACACCACGGGCGACATGGCGAAGTATATTGATACCCCAAACAGAGCGAATAGACCGGCCGAAACAATCATGATCGCCTTGATTATTCTATACATACGCGCTCCAATACCCCGTTTTTCCAGTCTATAGAGCGCTGGGATCTGTCCCAGGTAAGAAAAAACAGTTAATGAACTGTTTTGGGTGAAAGGGAGCGATCAATAATGTGTATTGGTTGGCGTTCAGCCAACGGCAGCTGAATTGTAGGCGACTGTATCACTTATCCGGCACGAATATGAAAGCAAGATTCGGAGTGTAGTGGGCCTGGACAGTCGTTACATTGAAGATCGATTCCGCTGAGGATTGAGCAATGAAAACACAGAGCCAAACGCCTTCAAAGGCTGCAATAGAAAACGATCCTCGCTGGCAGGCGATCGTGACGCGCGATAAGACGGCAGATGACACTTTTTTCTATTCAGTCAAGACGACAGGTGTATACTGCCGCCCATCGTGCTCCGCCCGGCTGGCAATCCCAAAGAATGAAGCATTCCATACTTCACACAAGGCAGCCGAACAAGCCGGCTACCGCCCCTGCAAGAGATGCAGGC
>CAZISK010001124.1:0-2464 GCA_964541355.1 uncultured Candidatus Obscuribacterales bacterium | reverse complement strand
CTATTGCTTAACACCACATAGGCAGCGCATGCACCTACCACAAGAGTCAACAGTACACTCGCAATCAGTAGCCTATTGTGGAGAGGCTTTGCTGGAGCCAGGTTCGATAAACCTTCTTCAGATTGAGCGTGATTGCCTTTGTCCGACTGCGAACTTAATGCGTCCAGCGTCGGCAATACACGCTCCTTCAGATCCGGACGGAGATCTGGATCTTTTTTCAAAAGACCATCAATCACTTCCACCAACTCGGGAGGCATTTCGCCATTGAACTCCAGCAGTGATCCAGGTACCTTATTTTGATGCAATAGCAATGTCTCGAACGAAGAATCTCCAACCAGTGGTGGTCGACCAACGAGCGCTTCCCACATCACGCAGCCGAGCGAATATCCGTCAGTTTTTGGTGTAAGCGGTAGTGCCCGAGTCTGCTCGGGACTCATGTAAAGAGGGGTACCAACCACGACTCCTGTAGCGGTCAGACGTCCAATTTTCTCTGCGTCGAGTTCGATCCTTTTTGCAATTCCGAAATCTAACATCTTCACGGTCAGCCCGGTATCATCGACTTTGATCGCAATATTGCCAGGTTTGACGTCGCGATGAATTACGCCGAGTTGATGAGCATGCAACAGCGCCTTCGTTACCTGCAAGAACACATCCAGGAATTCTTCTTGAGTCAATACTCGCCGTTCAAGCAAGTAATCTTTGAGCGATTTGCCGTCAACCAGCTCCATCACGAGGTACGGGACGCCGCGGTATGTCCCAAAATCGAAGACGGCCGCAATATTAGGGTGCACAAGTTTACTCGCTAGTTTTGCTTCGTTATGGAAGCGAACCAGGTCTTCGTCAGAGACGGTCTGAGCTGATAAGACCTTGAGCGCAAATAGACTGTTCAAATCGATGTTTCGAACTTTGAGCACTCGACCCTTGCCACCATCTGCGATGACTTCCAGTACCTCAAATTTCTCGAACAACACAGAACCAACAATAGAGGCGCCGAGCCTGGAATCCAATTTTCCTGTAGACTCAGACTTTTCTTTCATAAGCTCACAAGAAGGCTCTTGCTAGTATCTATACAAAGACTATATGAGCGGAAACTTCAATATAGCTTAGACCTCCGTCATACCCTCGGAGAGCGCAAAATAAACAATGACGGACGAAACGGGCATTCTCACTACGGTCGGGTGTGAGGGCGACGCATTGCGTCGCCGCTACCAATCATGGGTGCGAGGGCGAATGGCGTCGCCGTTTCGAACTACCACGGTGGCGCCGACTCGGTGTCCATACGTGAGCGGCTGTCGACAGCCATGTACTCCTTTGGGCCCAGGTGATGTCTATAGCAAAATAGCTGCTTCGTAAGCAGTAGCCAAGCTTGCACATCGCTTCGTCGTTCGTGGCACAATTAAGTCTGTGCGAATCTTTTTAGTCTGCATGATTGCACAGGAGATGCAACTTTACCGAATGAATTTAGAGCTTCGAGCGGTTTCAAAAAAATACAGCGACCATGATGTCAATGCTTTGCGCGAGGTTTCACTGCAATTCTCAAGCGGAGATTTTGTCGCGGTATGCGGACCAAGCGGCTGCGGGAAAAGTACATTGCTGAACATAGTCGGGCTTATCGATAGACCGACTACCGGTACCGTAATCTTCGGAGATGACGATGTAACCTCGCTTCCGGATGAGAAGCTTACGCGACTCAGAGGTGAGCGCATCGGTTTTGTCTTTCAGTTCTTCAATCTGTTGTCGACGATGACAGTTGAGGAAAACATCGCTCTTCCACTGGAGATCCAGGGAACTGAAAAACCGAATGAAATAAAAAGTCGAGTATCTCAAATCATCGAGCGAGTAGGAATGTCGCATAGAGCCGGCTTCTACCCTTCGCAACTGTCAGGAGGGGAGATGCAGCGCACGGCAATCGCTCGGGCAGTGATACACAAGCCTAAAATCGTCGTTGCCGACGAACCGACCGGCAATCTCGACAGCGAGAACGGAAGCCTGGTTCTTGATCTCTTGAAACAGCTCAATCAGACCGAAGGTCAGACCATCGTCATGGCGACCCACAGCCTGGAGGCAGCATCCTACGCCTCGCGCCGGATCGAAATGAGAGACGGAAAGGTCCTGAGCGAGCACTGATGCGGTTTTCCTCCAGACTATTTACCTCCTTCATTCTCAGAGATCTGTTGAAAAACTGGGTTCGGTCGATCATAACCATCGGTGGTATCGCTCTCGGTGTCAGCGTCTTCCTAGCTATCACTCTGGCGAATGAAACCGCTCTCAGTAAATTTCGAGAAACCGTAGATGTAATAGCCGGCAAGGCCAATCTTGAAATCCGCTCGCAGTCAGGAAGATATATACCGTTATCCTATTTGGAACAGCTGGTATGGCTGCAAGATCTCGGCGTGCGATTCGCTCCGATGCTGCAAGACACTGTTGTATTCGGGAAGGAAGGAAGCGAGCCTGTTCAACTCGT
>CAZISK010001123.1:0-2474 GCA_964541355.1 uncultured Candidatus Obscuribacterales bacterium | reverse complement strand
TACAGTGTATAACTTATGAGTAGCGTGGCGTCCTAGTGTCAATTCTGCTCAGTGCCGCTGGACTTCAGATTACATCGAAAACTCATCCGGTTGGCACTGAAGGTGCGGTAGCAAAACGAATAACTTCTGAGTGTGACTCCGGTCTTTCCTGACCTGGTTCAGTCTCGCTCCGTCACCCTGGACTTGAAAGCATTAACTCTGTCTCTGGCCTGGGCTCTGCCAACATGGTTGTATACATTTGCCAGACAGGTCAATTCAACGATACTGCCTGGCCTCGCGGTAACTGCTTCGCCGCTTAAACCCACCCTGTGTTCGAGCTCTCCTTCAAGGTCCAGATTCGCGAGATACAACCTTGACTTCTTGGCTGATGGACTCCGGCGGAACTCCTGGCACAACGTAAGCGCTCGATCGAAGTTACCGCGACATAGCTCATATTGTGCAAGGTATTGCAGAGAGGAAAGATACTTCAATGAATCGCTTCCATAGCTTCGTTCAGCAAGCCGCGGCGCGAGTTGGAATGCATTGTTCGGAAACGGCTCCTCGTTGCATACCTTCAGCGCCGCCGGGGCATAGGCGGGATACGCTCGCCTGTACATGATCAGATCTGCGCAAACGTCACAGAATTCTCGACTGTTTTCGCCAAACGCTTTCTTCGCATCATTGAATCTCTTATTGGCCTCCTTGAGCTTTCCTGTCTCTATGCAATTGTTGAGGATGAAAAAGGTCACTCCGCGCATTGTTGAGCGATCGAATTTGTTGGAATTGACTAATCGGATAACTTCTTTCAGGCAGGCAAGCTTCTCCTTTTCATGACGTTTACCACAGTAGCCATAGAGATTCTCCATCAAGTTCAATCTTGACAACGCATGCCACTCGTAGCTGTCCGCAGCAGTGCGTAGCACTTTCCAGGCTCTCTCGTAGCCAGCGATGTTGTGCTCTTTTGCAACTGCCTGTGCTACCGCCAGAGTTTCTGCTGTAAAGGAAGGCTCATCCCACGGGTGGATCGATTTATTCGAGCGTAGCTCACCTAATGCTTTGAGCAAAAGTCGCTCTGCCGATTCAGGATGATCTAATACGACGAGCGCAAAGGCTCTTGCTACATCCAGCGGACATGTATAAAGGCCCTTGCTCCTGGCCAGCTCGGTTAGCCGTGCCAGCTCTCTTTCTCTTGCTCGAGCTTCGCGTTGGTTGTGCGGTGGCCAGCGCTTTAGAATCATTCCTCGAAGTTCGTACTCATTAAGGTAATCTTGAGCCTGTGCACGCGATAGGAGATCAAGCTTGATACCAGCTTCTATTTTCGGAATGATGACTTTGAATATCGCCTCCGACGCGCTTCTGTGCATTGTTCCCCTGAAAGAATAAACAAGTGAAGCTTCCGGCGCAAAACGAATTGGCGTCTTTGAGCAATGAGTGAGCCAGAACTTTAACGCCAGATCCTCGAGGTGTCGATTCTCTGTCCTGAGCCCCTCGCTCATCACCTCCCGAAGCAAGTACATTCTGGTGGATGTCCGTACCGATGGTCTTGAACATACCTTTAGCGCCTCCTGGAGCGCTTCTTCCTTATTCATCTTTTTTGTAGCCATGAGGTGGCGAATGACATATTCCGCCGGATAACTTTCGTCGAATCCCTTCAATCTATTTTGGTGATACCAAACTCGCGCCGACGTCGGGTCAGCCAGGCTCATTGCGATCGTCTCCGCCTGCTTCTTGCCGGCGCTGTCACCCTGTGCTTCCTTGATCCTGACCATCAGATTGAGCAGCTTTTCCACATTAATCTGTTGTGGTGCAGTATCGAAATTTCGGTTTTGAGCCCTCAAATCATTTAGTGTCGATTTAACCAGCGCTTCTGCCTTAGTCGGTTCAGAACTTCTGAGGTAGCTTTCTGCAGTCAAAATCTTCAGTCTCATGAGCTTCTGTAAAGCGATCTGACGCACATCCAGTGCGGCGTCGGAATCTTCACCACCCTCTTCTACCAATCCATGAAATTTGGTGAGAAACGGTTTTGCATCGTCCGGCTTATCTAATATTGCCCTCGTGGCAATCTCCTCCTCAACATACATATCGATGGCAGAGGCGTCGACACCTGGATTATGGTTGTACTGAGCCAGCTCGCTCGTCGATGGACCGACGATTCTCTTTCCCGCGGTTGCACGATAGTTTTCCAGTGCCTGCTCCTTGAGCATTTGATAGAAGTAGATTGAATACCATGGCGACGACAGCACAGCCACGACGATGCTAACCATCATCACCTGAGCGATAATCAGTGCGAGCGCTAAACTGTTCTCATCCTTCATAGTGGAAACAACAAACAACGTTGAGTCTGCCGGATCAATACATTCCACAGAAAGCTAACGTTGCCACGCTACTATTTATCCACGATCGCGCTCACACTGCTGTCATCCAACAAAATACCGTTCCTTATCATGCGAACAAGAAGGAGCGGATATTGTTACTATCCAAACAAAAACGAATTC
>CAZISK010001122.1:0-2478 GCA_964541355.1 uncultured Candidatus Obscuribacterales bacterium | reverse complement strand
CGCCGCTGCACCTTGGCACCACCGGCGATGCGCACGCTTTCAAAAAGATCACTTACCCCGGGATGAATAATAAATCGGAATTCATCTTCGATCCGTTTGGCAAACTGGTGAAGATTGTCGAGACAGTTTCCGGCAGCGTGACCAGCACCAAGCAGTTCATATGGTGTGATGATGACCGCTGTGAGGAGCGCGACGGAAGTGGAAATCCTTCTAAACAGTTCTTTTCGAGAGGGCAAATCAACGGCTCCACCAGTTACTTCTACAGCGCAGACCACCTTGGTTCTATCCGGGCGGTTACGGACGATAGTGGTGTCCAACAGGCGTCATACAGCTTCGACCCGTACGGCAGAACAAGAAAACTGGACGGTGCTCAGGAAAGCGACTTTCAGTTCGGCGGGTATTATGTCCACAGTCGCAGCGGTCTCAATCTCACTCGCACGCGTGCTTATAGTGCAATTCTCGCCCGATTCATAAGTCGAGATCCTATTGAGGAAGATGGCGGAATCAATCTGTATGGCTATGTCCGCAATGATCCGATCATGTTCATTGATCCTTTAGGACTGAAGCTTATCGTCATCTCCAAGCCAGCGAAAAACATCATCATCAAGTGCTGCACACTGGGCACAGCTCAGCACATCTACTTGTACAGTACAGAAAGCGGTACCGCTGCTGGCATGGGCAAGAACCGGGGTGTGCCAACTGGGTGGACCTTTGCTCAGAATAAATACCCCTACACCACTGTCCAGCCAAACCCTGATGGCACCTATGGAACTGCAGGTCTGACGGAGGCCCAGGTTATTGACAGTGTCCAATCAAGCATCTCAAGCCCCCTGTGGTTGCCTGGATTGAACGATTGCCACTCTAGGCTACAGAAGCGACTTGAAGAGCTTGGAATTAAATGGCCAGGCACGCCGTACGGAAGATTCAAGTAAGGTTCGACACCTCATTGCGGCATCGGCTGCGCTAGCGCAGCCGATGCCAATCGGGAAGTGAAGCATTGAATACGGGTTTGCTCATCGGAACAGAACCGACCTGGTTCTTTTGAATCATCAATAGAAACTCGAAGCTCGTCTGGGTTCTGTTGTTCGCAAGAGACTTTGTAGCGTCGGAGATCGCATGGCTAGAGTCATTCAAAAACGTATAACACTGTGCCCTAGCGAGGTAATACTCCGCTTTGGCGTGACGGCTTGAAGAAATCCGCAGCGCTTCCGACAGATCCTTGATGGCGCTCTGGGCTTTTTCGCTTGAGTTCTCTCGCAATGCAATGGCTAGGAGAACCTGCCCACGAGTGCCATAGCAGACATCATAACCAGGGTCTTGCTCCACCGCTTTGTTGGCATCGGAGAGTGCTTCGGTGTCCAGTCCCTGAGCAAGGCGTACGCGAGCACGACATGCGTACAGCCACGGGAAGATCGGTTGGTTTTCGAGCATTCGATTAATAAACGGGAGGGCGTCGTCTGTTCGATGTTCGGACATGGCGCGGAAAAGACGAGACATATTTTCTATTTGTTCGTCGCTGTGTAGTTTTCTTGCCGCCTTGCCTTGCAAATGACGATCAATCGCAACGTCTCCTGACGAAGGAAACTCACTAGCGTAGCAGCTGACGCAGGCCGAGACCGCGAAGTTCGTTGATGCGATTATGCTGCACAGTATTCGTAACTGCATTGCTGTCCACCTTACGTGCAAGGATTTTGCCTGCCGGACAACTGGTAACCTTCGACTCACCATCCGCCGGTTAAGAGGGATCAATTGCCCTGTGACCTGGGAACCCTGATTCTTAGGATACAGCTGCGATTCGATCAGTTCAGTGAATCGTGACACTTAATGAAGTGTGGCGGTCTGGACTCGCTGAGCGGTATGCCGTTTTATCACGCAGTCAAATGTGGAACATCAGCCGCCGGCGAGCCCCCGCCAGCGGCAACCGAACTACGCTGCATTTTTATACCTGACGCGAGGATTTCGAGCGACAGCAGGATAAAGCGATGATTACAATTCTCCGCGCAAGCCACCATGAACGGTGGCACGGCGTTTCAGAAAGTACCCCACTGGTATCGAAATCTATAGTGCGACACCAGGAGCGCGGCGGACTGCAACCACCGTGCTGGCCTGTGTTTCCGGTAGCTGCTCCTGCGCCCGGAACGGGCAGGATAAGAGGATGATACCAAATGGCGGAAAGCACCACGGGCGGTGCCTTTCCACGGTATCGTCCACGCCCTCCACGAATGCCACAGACCTCAAAGCATCGCGTAGTCAGTGCGGCACGGCAGTCGCCCATCGCTAGTGCCTTTCCAGCTCCATTGCTCTAGCTTTCTTACCCTTGCGCATGTTATCTCACACCATATACGGTGGCTTCGCGGGAACAAATCTCGCCGATATGCTTCAATGGGAATGGCGAGTTACTCGCCGAAACTCCTTCGGGAGTTCCCTGCAAGCCCCCTTGCTTGCGTCAACGTCCAAGTGCAATAGCACGTGCCCTTT
>CAZISK010001121.1:0-2487 GCA_964541355.1 uncultured Candidatus Obscuribacterales bacterium | reverse complement strand
CTTCTAATGACACCTTGATCGAGTGTCGAGAACATTACTACGTGTGCACCTTTCAAATGTTCGTGCAATCGTGGCTGTTGCTTGTCTTTCATATTTGCTCCACTGTCGTTGTATTATCTGGTGACTTGGATGGGGGCTGTAAGTTCCTAAATTCTTTGGGGAGACCTCGACAACCCCCAGCGGATTTCGGCTGCTGTAAATGATGGAAATGACCTGAGTCTCGAAAACGGCTTTGAAACACGTTATAAACTCGTTTCGATTCTATCCGTTTGCAACTTTTTAACGGTTGATCCATATACTGTACAAGTCGATGCGTTCTGAAAATCGATCCTGTTCAAAATATTGAATGCAACGGCAACCTGAAGTTCTTTGTCGCTGAATGCACCCAGCAGCGCTCAGATCGTGCGGGCACTAAATATGGTGTCAGCGCTAAAAGTGTTGTGAGGTAAATAATCATGCCCGATTTAGAGAATTTCGAATTTGTCAAAACACCGCTGCAATCTCCTCAACCAGATTTCATGCAGTACCAGCTCCATATCGGCGATGCGGAAGCTCGTCATAACGATGTCTTGCCTGTCGGCTTTCGCTCGGCCAATGAGGTAATGGACCAACCGCTTGATCCGAAAAAAGAAGACTTGAAAGAAAAGACCCAGAAGGCTATCGACGTCATGAAGAAAGGCGACGGAGATCCTCGAAAAGTGGAGAACGGCGTAAAAATCATGGAAGATTTTTTGAACGCTGCCTACGCGAACGGTATCCGGGAAGGCGACAGAATTGTGCAATCGGTCAACGATAGTCTGGCAAAAGACAAGGTTGGGATTGCAATTGCATTGGATCCGAAAGACAAAGACGGACTTTATGCCATCTTTATCCGCGGTGAGAACACGGCGACGACTGCTGTAAAGTTTAAACCTGCCAAACTAGACAAGTAACTTCATCTCGTAAACATCTATTTCCCATCGAGAACAGTGACAGGCGGACCGAGTCCAGGTGCTTCCCAGACTTTTAATAGATCTCTATAGATTATTATCGCTCTGCCTACAACCCAGGTTCAAGAAGAAAGGGATAAGTAAGCGCACTAATTAGTTCTCAGCCGCATCGCTGCTGATACCTTCAATGAGATTTTGCATCTTTTTCGCTTCCTCAGTTCTGCCCAACTGTTGCAATCGCTTAGCATTCTCAACATACCTATGTAGAGAGGTGTTCCGAAGACATCGCCGGTCTTCGTCAGATTGATCCCTTCTGGATCAGTCGTTACCTTGGCGATGCCAAAATCACTGAGCATTGCAGTTTCAGTTCCATCTGTTGCTGTTTTTACTAAAATGTTGCCTGGTTTGATATCGCGATGTATTACATTGTGCTCTTGGGCATGGGCGAGTCACTACAGACTTGGCCGATCAGATTGACGGCTCGATCGGTTGCTAATTTACCGTCCTCATCAATGATTTGGGCCAGTGATTTTCCTTCGATAAAATCCATCACTAGAAACGGATTGCCATTTTGATCGATCCCGAACTCGCGAGTAGGTACGATGTTTTGATGACTGAGGGTTGACGACGCAGTCTGTCGTCTCCGCAAGCCCTACTGTTTTTTAACGATCAGAGCGAGTCCGACTTCTCCATCAGCTTTACCAGCATCCAAACAGCGATTACGTATGACAGCAGGCCAAGCAGAAAACTGAAGCTGATGCCTAAAATCAGCGACGCGACAATTGATAGAACAGATCCAAGTACTGAGGCGGCCCCATTGATTCCCCACAACCACGGCGTAAGAGTTTGATATCGCTTGCTTGCAATAGCCATGCCTATTGGGAAAAAGGTACCCAACACAATACCAACTGGTATCAATACAAGTGCCGTTGCTAAAATTCGCGTAGCAGTCGAGGCATCTCGGAGCACCTGAATCACGATTGGCGAACAAATGAAGAAAGTCAAAAGCACAACGATGATTGCTCCGGAGCTAACCTTATAGTTGTTGAATCGCTCAATCACTTTTTTCAAAAATAAGCTTCCCAGCCCGGTGGCGAGAAGGAGAACTGTCAGCACCACGGTGGCACCGTATGTGGGATGACCTAGGAATATGGTGAAGCGCTGGATTTGAGAGATTTCTACGAACATGAATCCCAAACCAATGCAAAAAAAGTAGGTGAATATCTGCCCGGTGTCTTTGAGAGCGGTCCTGTCTTTGGTTCTCAAAAGAGGAATGCGAAAACAGTAGAATGTAAAGAGTGCTACCAAAATAGCGGTGATAAGCAAGAGTGGTCCGGCTATGGTATTAGCGGCATTGCGGCCCGAGTAGCAACGAGGATCAAACGCATGGTTGAGACTGAACATTTGGAAGAAAAAAGGATTGTCATCGGTCGGCGGCGTGAGATTCCAGGGCACTTCTTTTTCCACTGTCTCTAGCTGGAGACCTGCTAAGCGACTCAATATTGGGTCGGTCGCGGCTTGCGGAGTCAGCGCCAACGTGAACTTCAATCGATCGCAA
>CAZISK010001120.1:0-2493 GCA_964541355.1 uncultured Candidatus Obscuribacterales bacterium | reverse complement strand
GGCACGATCCTCAGGTGATGTTTTCATTTTCAAAGCTGGCCGGGGAGGATTTCAATTTCATCGCCGCCCGCGAGGTCTTCGACTGGGAGCATGGTCTCAACGGCTGGTGGTTGCAACACATGGGCTGTTACTCGGTAGTGCGAGGCGCTGTCGACAGGGAATCTTTCAAGACTACAAGAGAGCTTTTGGCCACCGGCAAAAAGAAATTGGTGCTCTTCCCGGAAGGGGAAATCTCAAGACAAAACGACACTCTATTGCCATTGGAGTCAGGCGCGGCCCAGCTCTCCTTTTGGGCTCTCGCGGACATCAAGAAGGTCTCTCCGAACGACACTATATACATCGTTCCGATGGCATTGAAATACACATATCCGTACGACATCGGCAGCGGTATTCGCAACTCTTTGGGTCAGTTGGAACAAAAGCTCGGTCTCAACTCATTCGAGATAGACCAGAAAGACACTATGGCAAAAAAGATTGACGGAGCATCCGATTCCCTGAGAGATAGGCTGAGACGTGTCGCCGAAAAGCTTTTACAGGTTCTGGAAAAGGAATACAGACAAAAACCGGACGAAGGTGCCACCATGAATGATCGCGTCGAAAAGCTCAGGCGCGCCATATTGCATAAGGTGGCAAAGCAGCTGGATATCGAATTGTCGGCTGTACATCGAGAATTGGAGCACGTGCGGTTGCTTCGCAACTCCATCGATGACTATATTTATTCAGACAACGGTACGAGCGAGTACGAAAAGGAGATCCGCGAAGCCAACGCTGCCAACATCAAAGCCTGCTACAAGGACCTCGATCGAGCCGTTAACTTCATCGCCATATACGACGGCTATGTCAGCGAACATATGACACAAGAGCGTTACTCCCATGTTCTCGACAGGCTGGAATGGGAGGTCTTCGGAAAGGCGCCGGGACCACGCGGGGCGCGCAGAGTCCTCATAGACGTAGGCGATCCGATCAATCTCGACGACTATATGGAAAGCTACAGAGCCAAGAAGAAAGAAGCGATCGCTCGCGTCACGGATGACATTTTTAGTCAGATCTCATCTATGCTTTTGAAGTTGGAGGAGCAGCGCAAACCAATCTATTTACCCTGATGGTGCGCTTCCAATTAAATTAACAAAGCTCTCATTTCGCAAAGATCTCTTAGGAACCCGATTAATTAGTGGTATTATCAAATAGCTCCGGACTGCCCGAAGGCCTGAAGCCTTTACCTGGAGCGCGTCCGGGCAGATGTCCCAGTCCACTTTTTTTTCGTTAATCAAAAATGCAAAAACTTGCCCTCGTCGGTCTAGGTGCATCCGGTCTCTTCGCGTTAAAGGAACTCGCGGGCGCCCCCGTTGAGGTGCACGTTTTCGATGTCGGTCCCCAGTATGAAAAGCGCTACGCCTGCCCAATAGACCAGGGCAAACTCCAGGTATGTCCACCGAAAGCCTGCAGCTATTGCGCTCCTGGTCAATCAGCCGGAAGCTGGAATGACTTCAAAGTAATTCTCTCCGCCTCCCCGGTTATAGGCGGTCGTTTGTATGAGCTGATTGGCGAACAGGAGCTGCAGAAACGATTAGACATAGTTCGCAAAACGATCTTGCACCATGCTCCAGTTGAGATACCGGTGGTCAAACCGAATCAAGAAGATCTGGAGTGGATTCATAAGCGCGCTACACTGGCAGGCATGACCTATCACTATCAAGAGCTGCTCCACTGCGGATCGGATAATGCTCCGGCAATTAACACCAGCATCCTGAATGAAATCAAGGAAGCCGGGCCGAATATTCACTTTCACTGGGATTCCAAAGTCATATCTGTCGCGCGGCGCGGAGAAAGGTTCGCTCTACGATTTGATGCTTACCGCAACCCCAGCGATGAGAGAGAAGAGGTATTCGACTACTGCATATTGTCGGTTGGACGCGGAGGCGCGCACTGGCTCACACAACAAGAGTTCTACAAAGCGCTCGACATCTATCCGGGACAGGTAGATATCGGCATCAGAGTCGAGACCAGTTGTTACTTCACGGAGGAAGTCGACAAGCGCTTTTACGAGCCGAAGCTTTACTACATCAGCCGCCACACAGGCGATGTTGTTCGCAACTTCTGCTCTAATCCCCGAGGATATGTCACGCCCGAGAACCATCGAGACTACGTTCTGGTGAACGGGCACTCGAAGATGTACGAAAAATCCGAGAACAACAACTTTGCCGTACTTGTATCAAAGACTTTCACCCGACCGTTCAAGGACCCGCAATTGTACTCCCAGACCATCGCCAAGGTAGTGAACATGCTCGCCGGCGGCGGTCCTCTAGTGCAACGACTGGGCGACCTGCGCGCCGGACGTCGCACGAAGTCGCTTGCCAATAATATGATAAAACCGACACTGGAAGCGGAATGCGGCGATATCTCGCTAGCGTATCCACATCGAATTCTGGCAAGTATCATGGAGTATCTCGACGCATTGGATAAGATCTGCCCAGGTGTCGCACACGACTCGAC
>CAZISK010001119.1:0-2498 GCA_964541355.1 uncultured Candidatus Obscuribacterales bacterium | reverse complement strand
AGTGTAGCCGGCTTACCGCCACCGGAACTGGTATCACCGCGCTCATCTGGAGCGCAGTCCGTAATCTCGAGCTCGACCGAGTTGGGAAGCTCTACGCCTATCACACGACCGTCGAAACGAAGAACGGTAATGCCTTCCAAACCTTCTTTGAGAAACTCAGCCTGATCTCCAATCGCTCCGCTCTCAAGCTCGATTTGCTCGTAGGTAGCGGTGTTCATCAAGGTGAAATTTTCGCCGGACTTGAACAGATACTGCATGTCATCCTTTTCAATGATTGCAGACGGCATTTTTTCACCGGCTCTGAAAGTCACCTCCAAAACGTTGCCTGACTCCACATTCTTCAATTTGGTGCGGACGAAGGCTGAGCCTTTACCAGGTTTAACGTGCATGGCATCGACTACGGCCCATACACCGTTGTTATGTTGAATTGTTACGCCAGGTCTAAGATCGTTCGAAGAAATCATGTAACCAAGTTCCTGTCAAAGGTGCCGACTATACGAGAATGTCAGGACGAGTAGTCAAGGGATGAGCTACTCCGGTGAGACGAGGCAGATTCTAACATCAGATAGATGCATTACTCCTTTATATGTTTACGAACTTGATATTTCGCGATGAAGAAATCGGGTAAAGTTGCCGAGAGACCGCTAGCTGACTATAATTCCACTTTCCAGCCTTTCTATAAGAAAGGCAATAATTGTCTTTTTATACAGAAAATCAACGAGCCATGACACAGACGAGTACCCAGAAAAACATGCAGGAAGAGCTTAAGAGCGGTCCATATGCGCCAAAGGATATCGAGGCTAAGTGGACGAAATACTGGTTCGACAGTTACGTGTTCGAGCTCGAGATGGACCCGGAAAAGCCGAAATTCTCAATCGCGCTACCGCCTCCTAATATCACAGGCAACCTTCACATGGGCCATGCCCTCAACGGCACCCTGCAGGACGTTCTTATCAGGCTGAAGCGCATGCAGGGCTACAACGTACTCTGGCAGCCGGGTACAGACCACGCTGGCATCTCTACGCAGATGGTGGTCGAAAGGCAGTTGCGCAAAGAGCACGACGAAAAGCAAAAGACAGCTGAAAGGAAAAAACCTTTCTCACGGCATGAAATAGGTCGTGAAGCATTTATCGAACAGATCTGGAAGTGGCGCAAGCAGTACGGCGACCAGATTATGACCCAGTACAAACGCCTCGGCGTCAGCTTTACCTGGGACCGTGTCGCCTTCACAATGGACGAAGAATACGTTAAAGCAATTTACCGTGTCTTCGTAACGCTGTACAAAGACGGTTTGATTTATCGAGGACATCGAGTCACCAACTGGTGTCCCCGCTGCTTGACCAGTCTTTCGGATCTGGAAGTAGAGCACAAAGATTCGAAAGGTTTTCTCTATCACATCAAATACAAACTGACCGATGGCACCGGCGACATCACAATTGCCACGACAAGACCCGAGTCTATGTTCGGCGATGTAGCGGTTGCAGTGCATCCGGAAGACGACAGATACAAGAAATTTGTTGGGAAGAAGGTCAAACTGCCGCTCACTCAACGCGAGATTCCTGTCATCGCCGATCAATATGTCGATCGCGAATTTGGAACAGGGGCATTAAAGATTACGCCCGCTCACGACGCCAACGACTGGGAAGTCGGACAAAGGCACAATCTCGACAGCCCGGTCGCGCTTGACGAGCACGGCAAGCTCATGCGCAACGAGCTGGTTCCGACGCAGTTTCAGGGGCTGGATCGATTTAAAGTCAGAGACGCAGTCGAGAAAGAGTTAGTCGACGCCGAACTCCTCGAAGAGAAGAAGGACTACACCCATGGAGTCGGGCACTGCGAGCGGTGCGCGACCGTGATCGAGCCTTACCTCTCCGAACAGTGGTACCTCAAGATGAAGGAGCTGGCCGAGCCGGCAATGAAGGCTGTCGAGGAGGACAGAGTGCAGTTCATCCCGAATCGGTACGCCTCGACCTACCTCGACTGGATGCGCAATATTCGCGATTGGAACATCAGCCGCCAGCTCTGGTGGGGTCATCGCATCCCGGTCTGGACATGCAAGAGCTGCGAGCATGAGGCTGCGTTCGAGACGCCGCCGGAATCGTGTGAAAAGTGCAACAGCAAAGATCTATTGCAAGACGAAGACGTGCTTGACACCTGGTTTAGCTCGGCTCTTTGGCCGTTCGCCACGCTCGGTTGGCCGGACCAGACTAGAGAAATGAAGTTCTTCTATCCGACGACGGTGCTCTCAACGGCACGGGAGATCATCAATCTCTGGGTCGCACGAATGATATTCATGAGCTTGCGTTTCCTGGGCACCATTCCATTTAAACATGTGCTCATCCACCCGGTTATTCAAACCCATGACGGCAAGCGCATGTCCAAATCAAAAGGCAACGCCATTGATCCAATTGATATGATCGACAAGTACGGCCCAAATGCTAATCGCTTCTGGTTCGCGTCGATGGGAGTCCAAGGCGAGCAGGACGAGCGATTCCGAG
>CAZISK010001118.1:0-2499 GCA_964541355.1 uncultured Candidatus Obscuribacterales bacterium | reverse complement strand
ATTTAGCGACCATTATCTACACGTCCGGCACGACCGGTACTCCGAAAGGCGTGCCACTCAAGCACTCCAATATCCTCTCCGTGTGCGAAGACCTGACGGTCGTACTGCCGATCAGCCACCATGAAGTTTATCTATCCTATCTGCCGCTTTCGCACGTGTTCGAAAGAGTCTGCGGAGAATTCTATTGGATACACAGCGGCGGGACATGCGCCTTCGCTGAAGGTATCGAATACATGGCGAAGAACATGGCTGAAGTGCAACCATCCATGATACTGGTTGTACCGAGAGTGCTCGACAAAATCTATTCGAAGGTGAAGAGCGGTATCGAAGGTGCATCAGGAAAAGCCCGGAAGCTTATCGAGTGGTCGCTTGAAGTGGCCAAAGAAGTTCGCCGGTATGAAGCCGATGGACTCAAGCCCAGACCCGGTTTGCAGATGAAGCATTGGCTCGCTGAAAAGTTAGTTCTGAAAAAACTGCGCGAGCGCATCGGCGCCAATCTGAGATTGATCGTCAGTGGTGGCGCCCCGGCCTCACCACAAACGCTCGCCTTCTTCAGCGCAGTCGGCATCACCACACTGGAAGGTTATGGTCTGACAGAGACAGCGGCTCCCGCCTGCGTCAACCTCTGGCCGAAGAACAAGCTCGGCACCGTTGGACCCACACTTCCCTCAGTCAAAGCTCGGCTGAGCGACGATGGTGAGATCCTACTTACTGGTGGTAGCGTATTTAGTGGCTACTACAACAACTCCGAAGCGACGAAAGAAGCCTTTGAAAATGGCTGGTTCAGGACCGGCGACATCGGCAACATCGACAAAGACGGCTATGTCCAAATCACTGACCGGAAGAAAGACATTATCGTCAATTCCTCAGGTAAGAATATCGCTCCTCAAAAGATCGAGGCGGTCATCAAGACTGTCAGTCCGATGATTAACCAGTCTGTTGTCTTTGGCGACAAGCAAAAGTATCTCGTGGCATTGCTCACTCTGGACGAACAATCAGCAATGGAGTTCTCCCGTGAATCCGGCTGGCCGTTTGAGAACTTCCAGGATCTGGCTAAAAGCAAGGAGCTCAATCAGTTCCTCAAGAAAGAGATCCAAAGGAGCAGCGTCGACTTGCCTGAATACGAGCAGGTCAAGAGATTTGCCATCCTCGCTGACGAGCTCTCAGTCGAAGCCGGCGAACTCACCGCGACGCTCAAGATCAAGCGCAACGTGGTCGCGAAGAACTACAAGAAGCTGATCCAATCAATGTACGAGGATGCTGCCGTAACATCCGGCGGCGCGTCGTACGTCAGCACTCGCTAACTGTTGTTCAATCAAAATGAGCACGATCCATCGAATACGCCTGCTGTATTCGACAGAGCTCGAGTTCAGAGCGATGCAATGAGATAAGCGCGACCAATACTTGTCGCGCGAAACCACTCGTTCGAATCAATATCCAAGTTTTTAATCGTACTCCCACCATTGCCTCGAGTGGTAATCACAAGCACACTAGAGGCAGCTCGGCGGCACTTATTACAACTGAGGAAATTGGAATGACAGACTTTGAAAAAATCGGACAAAAGATAGCCGACGATCTGGACGCATCAAAAGCCACCGAAGTTGCACAGCAACTATCACAGTACTCTCAAGAGCTATCACGCGACGACTTCCGCAAGCTCATCAAGACCGTAGATGAGAAGGAGAAGGATGACAAAGGATTGGATCTGGTAATCAAGTACGACAAAAACACTCCTGTTCACTTCGCAGTATTGCCGAAAGAGCTCCATGCATCGGCAAAGAAGATGGCTGAACTCATGGATACCGGAAAAACAGCCGATGCCGTAGAACTAATGACGAAGACCGCCACCGACCTGGAAAAACAGTACCCCAATGATAAAAACAAGGTTCAGCAAGAATTTTCACGATGGGCATTGACCGTCGACAAGTATGAAAAGGATGGCACCGGCAGCGATATCACTATCGATTTGAAGAAACCGGGAGTTCAAGGCCTCAATTGGCAATTCGAAAAGATCGGTAAGTGAGCCGATCCTGATGGACACCAGCCTGCGGCTTAACCGCGTGCACAAGGAATACGAATCATGCTAGAGAGATCTCCCGACTCAAATGATCAGCTCAATTTAAACAATAGACTGTCGTCGAGCATAGCTGCAGATGAAATTCTTTTCAATCGCGAGGCCCTGAGTGTTCTTAGAACACGAAGTGAATCGAGTAAAAATAATCAGCCATCCGATGGATGGTTGTTCGTCGCCGAAATCGGAGGCCAACAATCAGCCGAGGAAGGCGCTTGCGACACGGGACAAAAGAAAAACGCAGATTCGTCCACCCCGACAGAGAAGCAGGATACTTCTACAAATGCCTCGGAGACCAAAGAGGACCCGAAGAAGGGCGAAAAGGTAACGACAGAGGAAAAGAAGAAGGAAAGCGATCCAAAAGCAGCTGACAAGAGCGATACAGTTGAGATTCCGGTCTTGCTCCTCGGACAGGAAGCGCGCGAAGG
>CAZISK010001117.1:0-2501 GCA_964541355.1 uncultured Candidatus Obscuribacterales bacterium | reverse complement strand
AGTTGACGATGTTGAAGTTGGCAGGCTCTCTCATTTCGGCGATGGACCAAAGGAGCTCGATTCAATTACTGGACTGTCCGCCAGTCGTCGACGTACTTGCAGTCATCGCAGCCAGTCGCACCACTGCGACCAGAGTAGCAAAGACTCCAACACCTTCCGTTGCCACAGAATCGAAAGAAGCAAAGTTCCTCCAATTCAACTCTGACTCCATTTCTTCAAGTGTCATGCAGTCAGGAAGATCTCGTTTGTTATGCTGCAGGATAATCGGTTTGCCAGGGATGACCAGGTCGGTTGGGTCCGTGCCAAGCCTCAACGCGCCACCCTGCCGCTCTACCTCTGAACGCAAAACCTTCATTGCGCTGAGATTAGAAAGTCGCTGTGATAACCTTGAATCGGATACAAAGACGATTCCATCGACGGCTCTGATCAGGTGATCGAACGGCTGACTGTCCTCGAGACCGCCACTCAGTTCATACAGAGTCACTGGTTGGTCAAAGCCAGGGCTTTGGCTGAGCGGTTTGAGTTTTGGATTGACAATACCAACTCTATGGGCCAACAAATTCAACCCTCCAATATTGAGAGTTTCGAATTCGAGTTGCGATTGTCCGGCAATGATGGAAGCAATCAAGCGCAAACTTGTACTCTTGCCAGCGCCCCGACCGCCGCAATACAAAATGCTCTTGCCCACATTGACAGAAAAACTTTCCAAACGAGCTTTCGACCCATCCTACTACATGGACATTCTACATCCAAAGCATGCTCAACTCTTCCGCGTTGGCTTCGAAAAATAAATGAGTGGCTGCAAGCCAGGGTTACGCCAATCGATAGCAGGCTTGCTCAATACGTCGTAGCAATTTTGTAACATCTGCTTTCTAGAATTTTCATATCAGCCGAAAATCGTCGAAGGTCGAATACGGCTTCGCAAGCAGACTGCAATTAGTACCATTCATCACAAATTCAGGCGACCAGTTTCAAAGACAGAAACAAACGTTCAACAATTGATTGTTCCGCTGTCTGAAGCGCTAATTGAAGTGCCGCTTCAGGCGCAGGATTTCACGCGCAGATAATCAAGATCGCGCAAAGATAAATCAGGGGGGGAAAACAAATGAATAAGCAATCACCTAAGTCTCCAGACAATAGTTTCGCAACGGCAACTCGAAAGTCGCAAAAGCCCGTCGTTGAGCCATGTAACCCCACAGTTGTCAGACTGGCAGCTGGTCAGACAGTATCGCAA
The DNA here is from genome assembly GCA_964541355.1 of uncultured Candidatus Obscuribacterales bacterium. Taxonomy (GTDB): domain Bacteria; phylum Cyanobacteriota; class Vampirovibrionia; order Obscuribacterales; family Obscuribacteraceae; genus JADYXR01. Next base: position 1,267 of record CAZISK010001117.1, on the reverse strand, counting down.
ATGCTGCCTCTATTTTCTCTGGCACAAGCAAAGACAATTGCCGAAAAACGCAATGATTGGTCGAAAGATCAATTCATGAATTTCATCGAGAACCTGGTCCCGCAGGATAGATGGATTGCAGGACGAATCTACCACAATGGACTTGAAGTGACGAAGGAATCGTTCAGGCAACTTCGAGAAGACTCCAAGCATGTCGTTGATCTAAAGCGATTCATTCAGCTCCATCCGCAGCTGACATATGACTACAAGATGACCGATATCAATCTCCGCGCAACCTTCGGTATCAGACCGTTGCAAGAGTTCATCAACTTTATAGACCTATTCGAAAGAGTTGGTACGAAAGGTCGATCTTACTTGTCCCCGATCCAACCAGACGTAAGAGGACTCTTCAAAATCGCTCAGACACCGCTTGTCAATCTCCCAAAGTCCACAATTAAAGCCATTGTGAGATACGATCTGGACAGATTGCATGGGCTTCTGGAGATTCGTCCCGGAGACCTGCCGTCACTGATACCGGCTGTGAAGGCATGGTCAGTCTGTCCCGATCTGCCACTATCGATTGCTGAAAAAATTGGAGGGTTGCCTTCAATAGATCGAATGGCAGCAGCCATATCATGGAATAGAATTGCAAACGTAGCGTCTGACGATGCAACGAACAGAGGCACACAAAAGGCTGACCGAACGGAGAAATTTTGGTCTACATATGCGGTCGTGAAGAGACTGGGGAAATCAGGCATTTTGGAGCGCTACAGCGACCTTGTAATTGACCATTCCGGCTGCCAGCGAATTGTCCAGGAGTTCTTTCCAGCCTGGAGTAGGGATGAGCAAAGAAGCTTGTCGAAGGAGCTGGCAGCGACATTCATCGACGTCGAAATTCGCCGGGCGAACATCGCTGAGGTGCTAAGAGATCTCAATGTAGGTGTCTGGAAAAAGGCACGACGGTCATTACCTGCAGACACAGCTCTCAAGGCCTCCCTGGTTTTCAGAGATGTTGCAACGTACGACAGTGTATGCACCAGGTTCGGTGTCATCGAATTGTTTCGACCTTCCAGCAACGCTTCTACAGAGGAGTTGCAACCGATAGACGCCAGCCCAAGAGAGCGAGCACATTGTCACTTCACCGCGATAAGATCGGTCCCCACGCAAATGCATGCGTTTCCGAGCTCTTAATTGTTAATTGATGAAGCGACGGGAATGGGTGCTCTCAGTCAGTTGCAGGCGCGCCTGATTCTGAACTCGAAGGAAAGCGATGAGCCGATGAGCATTG
>CAZISK010001116.1:0-2505 GCA_964541355.1 uncultured Candidatus Obscuribacterales bacterium | reverse complement strand
CTAACCATGGCAACTGACGTTGTCAGGCTTCAGGCTTTACCTGTTACATGGTTAGCAATTGATTCGGCGCAACCGAATTATCGTGGCAAGAATACAGGCGCTGAGACGGTCCAGATCCCAGCAAGCTGACAATATCCGTACTGCTACACGTGCTGAGATGATCAGACTGAGCGCCAATCCGACAATATCCAAAAGTCTGGCGGGTTCTTAATAACTTGTTCACATCCATGCGCTACTCTGAAATTACTGCCAATCAGTACAGCAACAGAATGAATGTCGACACCAACCTATGGACTGCATCTAACCACGGCAGGCTCTAACTCGGCATTCAATTGAATTACCAAACGCTTACAACGTCGAATGCATCTGCACATGTATACCGACTCTCTATAAGCGTGATCAAAACGTCCTGACAAGGGCGCCAGGCAAGCACGTCCCTGGATACGCAAGTACCCATAAGAAGAACATCAACCGATCGACCGAGTCAGGCGGAGGCTTGGGCGACGCATCTTTGGCGGAGGAAGGTCATGCAAGAACTTACTGAATTTGGAAAATCAGATAGAAACAGAACTTGTCGCATTAATTTGGTGGATCTCTTTGCTCAACAAGATGATTCAGCGCCTGGTTTGACACAAAACGAAGACAACGTGAATAACCCGGCCGAACCGGCAGAAAACAAGCACGCAAACGACAGTCTGTGCTTCCCTAGCATATTTGCCACGGTGACGACTGACAGCAACGCCAACAATGGTCAGGTAGCTGCTCGTGGCGGAGCAGCTGTTAGTGAAACAAAAGATCGAGTGACAGGCTCTGACACCGCCAAAGGTGCGGGGAATGACAGCATACTTTTTCTTGCAAGAGCACCGAGGAAGCCTGAAGAGATCAAGTTCAGCAACGGCGTCCGTTGCGTCTACTCGACAGGCGCTGACAGCCTTCCCAGAGCGTCGGTGACCGATTCGAAAGGCAACGTCTACTACACCATCCAGCCCGAAGGGAAGGCCGAGGATGGGTCTGAATTTGTTTTGCGTTACCAAAAAGGCGCAGGTGACAAACCTGTTGAGTTTGCCAGAGGAACGTTCAACCGTGTCGACGGCGGCGGATGGTCGCTCACCGACAAGAACGGCAAGGTGCTCGCCACCTTATCCAATGACGGAGTCGTTACCATTCACGACCACGACAGCGCGGATCCGAGTCGCACGGAAGAGGTACCGGGCGCCTATTTGAGGATCTACAAGCAGTCTAATGGCTGGGAATGTCCTAAGGTCCAGATATTCCCTAACGAACACAGACTGATTTACGATCTGCTCGCCACCTCTCCTTTAGGTCATTCTTCGCCTGTTGTAGAGGACCACCAAGCCAACGGTGAAAAGTTCCGTTACGAGCGTCAGCCTGACGGTAACTGGAAGAGGACGCTCTACACCAACGGAAAAAAAGTAGAAAGCCTCGGGAAACTTCGCTTGGACTCAAATTTCCTTCCAATCTTCGAAGTGTTAGATCATGAAAAGAACCCTCGCATAGAGCACACGTCTCCAGACCAGGTACAGATAAGGCAAGTCTGGGATCGGATTTTGAAGAATCTCCCAGAGATGGTTCGCTTCAAAATGAGAGCAACGCTCGAGGAGATCGAGAAGAATTTCAAAGAAGAAGCAATCCAAAAAAATGGAAAAGCGAAAAAATGGACCGATATACCGAGAGAGGAGCGACAAAAGCTAGAGAAAGAGCTTGTAGTAAAGAAGAATGATGCTGTCAATAAGGAAGTTGACCGCCTCAAAAAGAGCTTGCACAGCGAGATCGAAAGATCCGAAGGCGATGAAAGAGAGTTCCTACGTCTTAATTCGGAACAAAGCACGCTGGTTACAACGCTGAAAAACGAGTTTATTACACAGGCTAGAGCCAAGACATGGGAGGACCTGTCGCCGGCAGAAAAACAGCGCTTCGAGGCAGAGCTCAAAAAGAACGCTGAATATCAGAGATTGCAACGAGAGCTGGAAACCGTAATAGGGAGACTAGCTCCAGAGCATGTTTGGTTGACGGCTCCAATCACTAATGAGTGTTTTGGCCTTCTGGTCGACTGGACTACTTCAGTAATTCTGCCTCAGGCCTTTACGACTCTGGATCAGGCAGGAAAGCTCATTCCCGTGGATTGCCCGGTACCGGTTCCGCACCGGAAAAACGGCAACGGTGATTTCATTCCAACGACTTTCTTCGCAAGGTACGCTGAAAAGCTGGTGAATCAAATTGACTTAGGCATAGCGAAAAACAGAACGCCTAGTCGGCAAGATCTGGACAAATTAGAAAATACCTTGCGCTGGTGCGAAAAAGTTCACGGCGACGAGGACGCGGCTAGAGTCAATTTCGACCTTGAGGTTCGTTTTCCTCAGACGATTAGAGATCAGAAGCTCCCCGAAAAATGGCTGACGGATCCCAGACTGCTTGAACTGGATCCGAAAACGAGACAAAAAGTTCTGAAAGACAAGATTGAGCTCGCTCTCAATGCAAAAGAGT
>CAZISK010001115.1:0-2506 GCA_964541355.1 uncultured Candidatus Obscuribacterales bacterium | reverse complement strand
CGAGTTCGATTCGAAGTTTCGAGCCGCTCTTGCGAATTGTAAGCGCAAAGAAGTATTTGTCTTTTTCCATGGCTTTAACTTGTCATTCAAGCTCGCAGAGAAAAGCGCAGCGGAACTGTCGTACTTCACGGGAGCACCGGTTGTGCTGTACAGTTGGCCGTCGGCAGGAAGACTTTATCGCTATTCGCTGGATGAATGCAACAACGAGTGGAGCCAGGAGCACTTCAACGAACTGCTCGAGCACTTGAACAAGTTAAAGCGATCAGACAACTTGCAATTTAACCTGGTCGCTCATAGCATGGGAAATCGCTTATTCGTAAGAGGAGTTAGCGTACTCCGAGGGCATGGCACTTTCAAAGACATCTTTCTTGTTAACCCTGATTTTGATGCGCAGACTTTTATCCACTACCTGGCCCGATACCTTCCCAAAGATGGTGTCGTAGATGGTGTCAGAGGGCAACTATTGGTATCTCGCAGGGACAAAGCATTATGCGCTGCAGAGAGCTTGTTCGGAGGCTATACCCGTCTCGGGCAGGCCGCTGACTTTGCCCTGTCGGCATTGACTAGACCCGACTTGTTTCACAAAGTTTGGCTCGATCCGGCTGCAAACGGCGATGTAAATGCAAGTGCTGATTCCTCTGCGCGAGCTGCTTCCATCGAGAGAGCAATGAAAGTTGTGGATGTGACGGCACTCGATCACGGTGTTATCGGGCACCATGTTCCACATGAGTACATCGCATGGATGCACAATCGAAACCAGGCACCACCAGGATTTCAATTGAAGGAGGAAGAGAGCAAGGAAGCGTGCAATCGTATCTCCAGTTTTCTTGCTCGACTTGCCGGACAAAAGATCAAACGACCGATTGGCAAGTATATGCTTGTGAGCAAGTCGCGGAGTAATAACCTCTAAAGTACCGATTCGATCATCGTGACCGATTATTTTTGCTGAACTTCGGACGGCATTCCACACTATTGATATTTCCAAATTCAAATTAGTTATTCACCGAATGTTGACGTGCTCTTATGATCACTTTGCCGCTCGGTAATTGCGTTTTCTCATTGTGGGCTCATAATTTCTGTAGCAGATACACATAAATAAGGTCGCATGAAAGGAATTGGTCAACCTTCTGGGTGCAATTAGGTCGACAACATACCACAAGTGTCATCGCTATGACACTAGACACGGTGTCAATGGCATCGCTACCTGCGTCGGACCGCACGCGATGTTCTGACCAGTCAGATACTCAACTGTTTCAATTGTCGGCGGAACAATTTCAGGATTGCCCACTCGGAACATGTCGATGTAGGTCTCTTGCTTGATCTCTACGTACGGCGCTGATACATCATTGAACCAATCGCAAAGTGCGTTAAACAACCGGCGACCTTCAATCGGTGCAGAGAGACCTTGTATGGTGTATATGCGAAACTTGCGCTCGACACCATCGCGGATCTTCAAGAGTTCGATGTAGTACATACCTGAACTGTGCAATGTTTGCTCTAATTCGGAGTTCATCGAGTCTACGGGCACAGCAACGTGAATGTCCCATTTCTTGTTCTTCAGGGAAAACGTGGGCTGGAATTTGGCTATCGGCCAAGGTCTTAGCACCCTCATTGGCGATTGCGATTTTATCGTCATGTCACAACCGGGTAAGGTTACTTCGAGATGAGCGTAACCGACGTCACCACTCTCGAGGAGCTTCTGGCGCACCATCATCATATCATTAGAGGATGTGCTTCTCGCTTCTGCCAGCGAGAGTTCGTCGTACTTCTTTGTCATGTGCAGCCCGATCAGAGGGCATGCGCTGATAGCAACATCGCCAAGAAACGTGACGTGACGATCAATCATGGCGTCAGGTTTGAGACCGAGTGCTTGGAGAGTCTGTTCTAACTCGATGTTTTGTGAGCCTTGGGTTGCTACATGCAAGTCTATTTTCATCGTTTCATCTTCCGCAAACTGTTCCAGCAGCGTAAGCGGATTTGAAATTGCTGTCACATTTGTCGACGCTTTAGTCGTTTATGCTCAAAAAGGTGCTTTTGTAAGCATCTTATGTTGTCGAAAAATTCGACAAAAATGATGCAAGGCGGGGAATATTAGTAACGAAGAGCTGAACGCACAGATAGTGAAGCACGATAGTGAAACCATCCAAACTTCAGAAAACACTTATCGCAATGGGTCTGACCGAGAAAGAGTCTGCAGTCTACCTCGCTTCTCTGAGCCTTGGTCCTGCGCCAGTGGCACGCATCTCCGCTATTGCCGGCATCAAGAGAACGACCGCCTATTCGATCATCGAAGAACTAAAAAATAAAGGTATCATCAGCGAGCAAATCAGTGGGTTTAAGACTCGATACGTCGCTGCACCACCTCAGGCTCTACGGACGTTAATGGCCAGCCAATTGCGCGCCCTCGACGATGCTATGCCGGAGCTCTCAGCACTCTACAATCTTCCAGGCGGAGAAGCTGTGATCAAGCATTATGAAGGGCTTCCTGCAATTAAGGGTCTCTACG
>CAZISK010001114.1:0-2515 GCA_964541355.1 uncultured Candidatus Obscuribacterales bacterium | reverse complement strand
CTCCTTGATGGACCGAATTGCACCGTGTGATTGTACCGGTCGGTTTCTCCTGTAGGCAAGCTTGTCATGGGAGGTTGGCAAGCTGAGAATCATCTGATGATAATTACTGCAGAGTTGGAGGGTTCGTGTGTTAGGATGGCAAACTACTCATCAGAAACTTAAACTCCATGGAAGCACTCTATCGATTCTTCGCGGGTCTGCATTCAACTATGAGGCGGTGGCTTGCAAAGGCAGCCGTCGAGCCTACAAGTATGACTTCGATGCCGTTCTCAAGGCTGAGAAGGAATGGGTCAACCCTCAATATCGCGCTGATTGGCTTGACTGCGGTCACTCTGTCGTCCTGCAACCGGGCTGAGTCCGGAGAGTCTGATCTGGAGGTCTCCCGTATTCCGACGAGTGAGCTGCAAGCTACGGCATTTGTGCAGCTCAACGAGGACAAACCTGGCACACCGGTCGACGTAAGAAAATACCTGGTTCCTGGTAAGCATACAATTGTCGGATATCTAAGCGCCTATGACGATAGCAGCTTGAACATCGAGCCTCGATTGCTGAAGCTTACTGAGATCAGAAAGGACTTAGCTGTGCGCATAGTTGATATCAACCGTCCGGAAGTAAAGGCTGTCGATTGGGAGTCACCGATTATCCAGGATCTCCGGATTCAATCCCTTCCATACTTCGAAATTTACGATCCTGCTCAAGCATTGCGCGCACATGGTCGACCTGCCTATGAGCAGGTGTCCCAGTGGATTCAGCCGATCCCTTAAAAATTCGTTTAAGCATGTGGGAAGCGAGCAACTGTGGTTGTGTTACCAGTCCCATCTAAGATTCGACTGACCCAATTGAAGGCAATACGGGAGATCGGATTTGAGATGTGGATTGACCTGGGGAACGGCTTAGGATCCGTATTGATGTGATCGATAATCAACTGAACCGGCGTCGATCCTGAGAAAGTTGGTCTGCCGGTGAGCGTTTCATACATCATGCAACCGAATGCGTAGACATCCGATCGATTGTCGATCATGAAACCCAGACATTGTTCCGGGCTCATATAATGAGGGCTTCCGAATACCTCGCCGGTTTGTGTCAGGTCTCGTGTCTCTCTCGATTCCGAAGGTAGTACCATTGCAATACCGAAATCCACAAGTTTTGCTGTCTCGAATGTCTCTCCTTTCGTGATCAGCACGTTCGTCGGTTTAATGTCTCTGTGAACAATGCCTTGTGAATGTGCGAATTGAAGTCCTTCCGCAATCTGTAAGAGAATATTGCAGGCCCGATCCGGTTCGAGAGCTCCAATGTCTTTGATAATCTCGTCGAGGCTTTGGCCTTCCACATAGTCCATCACCATATATGGTGTGCCTAGTGATGTGATACCATGACCATACACAGTGACGAGTGAGGGGTGTGACAGTCTCGTTGCCGCTTCTACTTCTTTCTCAAAGCGCTTTTGTGCAACCTGATCTTTTATCAGTTTGTTGTTGAGTGTTTTGATGGCAAAGACGGCGTCAAGGTGAAGATCTCTGACCTTATACACCGAACCCATGCCGCCATGTTCTATTAAACTCAGTACCTCATATCTGCTTCCGAAATCTGGTGGCGCAGGAGGCGCTGTTTTCTCATCGGAGGTCGCGACGATTACCGGTTGATCTTCAAACGACTCGGTCGGCTGTTCCTCGATCGAGTGAGTATCTTCGTCGTTCAAATGGACGGATGTTGCTTTAGTAATCATGTTGTTCACACGCAAACTCATAGTCTGGGACGGCTCTACCATTAGAACAGCGCCATGTCCAATGTGATACAGGGATAACCCCGGCAGGCTGAAAATCAGCATAAAAACTCTGTTTCACTATGGACAAAAAAGTGGAGAAATGAATGATGTCAGAGTATGAAAATGTAGCATCAAATCTGTTGTATGAACCGCTTTGAATAGGCATTTTAACGGTAGTCGATTGATTTGGTTGGTGATCGTTGTTGCTCTCCTCCTGGCCGTGAGGCAGGCATTAAAATATGGGCAGAATGATAGCGATTATGACTAATTCACAGAATAATTCGTCGACTCAGGAGAACAACGACCAGCCCCTGGCGGATGGGCAGGCAGCTGTAAACTCTGAAAGTCTGCGCTGTTTCCAGGCTGCGAACATTGCGAAAAAATGAACAACTACTTCTTAACCACTCGTCCACTATGATGGAAGGAGAATAAAAGATAGAGACAAGAAATGAAACGAAAATCAGACTACGAAAGAGACAGGCAACGACCGCCTGATGTTGATTTAGAATCCGACGAGCGCATTCTCTTCCATGAGAGTAGAGAAGATGCCGCACTAACCGTACCCAATCTAATCCTCGGATTTTTGCTTATCTTAGGGTTTCCATTCTACGCAATTATCATTATCGTCGGCGGAGGCGGGCTTATCTCCGGCGCTTCGCCGGACGAAATCTGGCCGATGATACAGGTCCCACTCGCCTTTTTGATCTTCGAGACTGTGGTGCTCGCCGTAGCGGTGCCGTTGGCGAAGGA
>CAZISK010001113.1:0-2525 GCA_964541355.1 uncultured Candidatus Obscuribacterales bacterium | reverse complement strand
ATTGGGCGCAACAACATGCTTCTCAGACCGCTTATGAAGCTGCCGTTTGTCCCGGAGCAGCGGCGCTGGGAGCTCAGCTACGGGATCGAGCAATTCTCTTTTCTGCCGGGCGTGCTCATTCAACTGGCTCGCTTGAAGCCGGACGTCGTATGGGTCAAAGACGTGCCGCTAGCTCAGCTTCTTCTCGGCGCGCGCAGCTTGCCTTTTCTCGATTATAAAATTGTTTTCGCCAATGGCGCATCGTTCAACCCTGCTAACTATCAAGGATTTGACCATATTCAACAGTTGCAGCCGGATGCATATAGACAAGCTAAACTATTTGGTATCAGTGAAAACAAAATGGATCTGATCAGCAACTGCATCGATCCTGATGCGTTTAAAGCGCTGGAAGAACCGAGCGTTGTCAGAGACAGGTTGGGCATCGGGCAATCCGACTGGATGATTGTATGCGCCGCGGCATGGAATAAATATCATAAGCGCATCGACTATCTAATTGAAGAGGTCGCTCGAATTGATGACCCATCGGTCAAGCTCGTTTTGTGCGGAGTTCCGGAGGCGGACACTTCTGAGCTGAAAGAGCTTGGCAAACGACTTCTGGGAGATCGAATAAGTTGGATTACTCTGCCGAGCAATGAAGTTCCATCGGTCATAAAAGCTGCGGATGTTTTCGTTCTTCCGAGCTTGAGCGAAGGTCTCGGTAACGTATTGATCGAAGCCGCACTTGCCGAGACTCCGGTTGTTTCACACCCACATTCCGGCGCGCATTTCATACTTCAAGATCCCTACTGGATGACCGACATGACGAAGAAAGGTGCATTAGCATCGCGAGTCAAAGAATTGCGAATGATGCCACCATCCGTGGAGCGATGCAAAGAATTGGCAACGTCAGTTCAAAGGCGTTTTTCCGACAAGACTTTGGCGCAACAGTTCGAACTCATGATTGAAGAGACCGTCAAGCAGCCGTCTTACAATATTGGATTTGCTAGATAGCCCGGCGAAACATTATTTGATTGAGGACGCGAGTGGTTAGTGCGGGATCAGCGATTCTTGCAGTCTTTGCTCCAGGAACTCTCTTGTCTCATTCTTCGGGTTGAGGTGACTGATTTTGATCTGACTATCCGGCGTGCCTCGAGCAACCAGAAAGCGTCTGAACTCTTCATAAGTTCCTGGTTGTAGTAGTCGATAAGTAACCGGCTCCAGCCTTCCGGAAGCGCGTTTTGCTTCGTATTCGACGTTTTCAGTGGCAAGTCGAATATCGAAGTCTGCCGCTATTTTCTCGGCTCTGAATTCAAGCGATTGCTGTCCGCTCCGGTCAATCTTGTCGAATACCATCGACGCTGAACCTGGGCGCTCCACGACATCCGGCTCCAGCCACAGCTCGTAGTGCGGTTCCGGACGAAATTGAGGTATGACAGTGAAAAAACGTGCCTTGAATCCTGTGGTGTTTAATACGGTGCTCATCGATCTCGTCACCTGAAGTTCCGTGATCTTTTCACCAGTGAATGAACTTATGTTGCCGCCTTTGTATTGAAACTCAAGGAGTGGCGTCCGATTGTGGTAGCCAGTCACTTTCACTACATCGTTGATGTTGTAGCGATAAAGCCCACCAGATGTGGTGAATAGAATAAAGTAGTTCGAATTCACCTTTAGCTCGTCTGCGAGCAGAATTGTCGGACTCTCGGATTCGATTTCGTCTTCGGGGATGAACTCAAAGAAATGGGAATGGATTGCAAGCATTTGCTTTTCAGGTGAGAGGAATACCGTCCCTCTTCCCTCGCTGGCACCATATGTGATGTCACAGATCGGGCGGTCGCCAAAATATCGTGGAAAATCCGACAGGTAAAACGCGGCTGCTGCGCGCGTCCAGCAAGAAATTACCTCCAGAGACGGCCAGATATGCTGAGGGGTAAAACAATCGTTGCGGAGGAGCAATTCCAACTCTTTTGCTCGTTGCGGATTCGGACGGTTGAGAAATCTCAAAGCATCAATCGTCATCGAATCTAGTGCCACCGGCGGTGTCGTAGTGCCATTTCGAATATCTTCTATCAAGCGCTCGGCGTACGTGCTCAGTCTACGGCAAAGCAGCTGAATGGTACTCGGATTCAACGTGTAGACGAAAGAGACCGGCAGACTTAGAGCGGCGCGCAGCAACGTGTAGTATTTAGACTCATAGTCTTTGAGTAAATACACTTCATAAGGAATTGGCGAAATGAACTTCTTTATGAGCAGCGGCTCGTTCTTAAACAGAGATCCTGAGATCGATCCATAAGGAATTCCGCATGGCGTCTTGCCTTCCTCCGCTGGAGAGGTCATCGCAAGCGCCGTACCCTTCGCAATTCCTGGGAAGTTTTTCAACAAGAAATAACCTGACACCACCGACGCCGCACGGAATTCTTTGATGTACCCCGGTGTGATTGGAATGAATTTTGGCTTATCTGTAGTGCCGCTCGTTGTTGCGAACATGGTTGGCGCTTCGGTGGTAAGCACTTGCTTCTCACCGTTGGTAAGTGAATCTATCTAAGGTC
>CAZISK010001112.1:0-2536 GCA_964541355.1 uncultured Candidatus Obscuribacterales bacterium | reverse complement strand
AAGCAAAAAAGATGCACCACAGGATAAACGCATCGATCCAAAAGCACCAATCGAGAAGCCTATCCCTATCGAGAGACCGTTTGCCGACAAACTGAATCAGAAGTTCAGAGAAAAATCCAATCAAGAGCTTATCGAGTCGCTGGATACAAAGCTACAGTCACTTGAAAAGTTGACGGATAGGAGCTCTCCGGAGTTCGCCAAGCTTGGAGCAGATTGCGTTGAGACTTATCGAGAAATCATCGCAAGATCCGATTTCATGCTTGACAACAAAAGCTTTAACGAGTCCAGACCGGCTCTTGCACTTATACAGGACGCATTGAAGCAAGGCAAAGAACTTGCTTTTGACAAAGACGGTAAGAGGGTGATCGGAGATACTGCCCTATCTCCGGATGCGCGTTGGGCCTATCACATGGCTGTCTTTGGCGATCTGCAAATCATGGGAGAGCAGATCACGCATAGAGACGGTTTGGTACGACTACTTAAATTCATTGGCAAAGAACAGGACGCAGAAAAAGTAGCGAAGGAAAGTGAGGATCTAAAAGATCGTCTGGCTAAACCTATCGAACTGAATGGAAAACAGGTGTCGGTAGCAGATCTCATCAAGCAAGAAGCGAAGCAACTGGCCGAGGACAAAGCGACCTACAAGAATGATGAGGGCAAGTCGAAGGATTTAGATCAAGGCAGCGCCCATCTCAAAGAGCTGAGTAGCGTACTCGACGCTAGAAAATCCAACCGTCCCTGGAAAGATCCGCCCAACGAAAAGCAAGCAATTGCGCCGGAAAAACGAGATCCAAATGTGACTGAAGGACTCGAGAAACTCAATCCAAAGTTCAAAAATCTAACCACCCAAGAGGTTCATGACAAGCTGAATGCCAACATTGAGTTGACGAAATTCAGCGAACGCGACTCGCCCGAATCGAAAGCAAATATAGCCGAGATCCGAGAGGCATATGAAGAGTTAATCACCCGTATGGACATTACTCTCAACGATAAGTCCTTCAACGACGCAATGAAGACAATCCCGGTATTGCTCGACAGTCTCAAGAGCGGGAAAGATATCAAGTCTTCACCAGACGGAAAAATTGTCCTGTCCGATGTCCCGCTGGACACAAAGCGCCGTTGGGAGTTTCATTTAGCGGTTTTCGGCGATCTCGAAGCCGTCAACAAACAGATAGAGCTGAGACAAGACTATGGACGGGTGTTGGCATTTCTTGGTCAAAACAAAGATGCCGAAAAGGTCCTCACCGAAGCCCGCGACATTGCAGAACGAATGGCAAAACCGATAGAGATCGACGGTAAACAGATCAAGCCGATAGATCTTGTAAGACAGGAGGCCGAACAGCTGCTTACCGACTTGAATGAGTTTCGAGATCCAGAGAAGCGTGACGCGATGCGTGAGGCCAGGCTGATTCTCCTCGGTTCCGATCGACATCCTGGTTTAGTCAAGACTCCGGTCGATACCAACAAACGTCTCGCCGAGTTCTACCTGGCCCCGGAGATAATTCCCATTCTCAACGCGGCAGGCACTCCCGTAGGCGTAAAAGATATCAGATTCGGCTCATCGAACGCGTTCAAACCGCAAAAGGCATACGAAGCCGCGGCGAGAGCGAAAGAGCAGATAAGCGCAAATTTCCCGGATGGAAAGAACAAAGCGGACCAGGACGAACATCTTAAAGTACTGTTTGCCGGTCTCGCTGAAATTCTAGACGATCCCAAGAAGTTCGATCTTTATAAGGTCGATGAAAAAGGTGTCCCGCTCTTCATCTCGGAGCTGGACGCAGACAATCTTCGAGAACAGCTTCGCAAATCAACCGAGTCTTATAGCGTCCTTATCGACACAGGAATATTTGCATTAGGGACAGGGGCATTGATGCTGACTCGCAATCCAAAAGTGATGGCCCGCTTCGAAAAAACTGCTGGCAAAATAGCCGCCGAGAGTACAGGCAAATCGATGTTAAAGGTTGCAGGGACCACGGCTGCCATCATCACAGGTGGTGCGCTAGCTCGCAATGTTGCATTCGAACAACTGACAGGACAACAGGAAAGCCTGGCAAAGAGTGCTGAGCACGCCGTCGGTTCTCTAGCGTTATCCGTTGTCACCCTGCGACTCGCCAATAGAGTCGCATCATTACCGCTCAACGCTGTTGCCGGTGCCGAAAGTAAGATTCATAAAGCGGCCAGCGTTGGTGTAGCAGGAACTATCCTGAGTGCGGGCGTGAATCCAAGTGACATTCAGAAACACAACCGACTGCAGGAAATGCTCAAACGGACACAGGATCCCATAGAAAACAAGAAGTAGGCGCATAACCTAAGAATGCACAGAAACGCGCCGGAGTCCTCCTGATACTACGTATGGTCTCACAGGATTACGGCGCTTTTCTGCAGACAATGCCTAAGGTTTGGGGTCCTCGCCTTCCTGGAGGAAGGCGATTCCGTCCAAGATAAGACCTGTGGAAGACTCCGGAACCAATGGAAAATATAAGAAGGTTTCCTGAACCCTGCTTGCACAAAACAACGCCGTCGATCTGGTGACACC
>CAZISK010001111.1:0-2537 GCA_964541355.1 uncultured Candidatus Obscuribacterales bacterium | reverse complement strand
TTTATCCTGGCCGCCGGAACGCCCGATTGAGGTGGTTTTCTTTGTCTCGCTGGGTCCTTCTCGAAAAACGGCACTGCGACTCGAGTTGTCGCCGGTAAGCTTCTTCTGCTTTACATTGAATTTGATTGCGCGGGAAGAGATGGCGTACGGGACGACAACGTACACGACGGCGAGCACAAGACCTCCCAGCGCCAGAACCAGAGCGACGATCATCCAGGGTGCAACTCGAGTATTTTGACGTACAAGAGTTTTTTCGGTGAGAATTGCCGGAGCTGGTCTCTCCTCCTTTGTCTCTTGAGGGGCGAGTTCAGTAAGCAATGTTTCAACAGCTTCCGCCAGAGCATCTGTCGAGCGAAAGCGATCGCGCGGTTGCTTGGCCAAGCAGGTGCGCATGAGATGTTCTACCTCAGGCGGAACGTCCGAAATGCCGATGTCCTCCAAATATTCGATATCGGCGCTGGCATGCATTGCAAGTGTGGCGAGCGCGGTGTCGCCCTCGAATGGTGGGCGACCGGTAAGACATTCGAATAATACGCACCCGACGGAGTAAATCTCCGAGGCTTCTGAGTAGCGGTAGCCCAGAGCCTGGTCCGGGCTCATGTAAGCCGGCGTTCCCGGTATCGCATCTGGTTGCGTCCCCGTAGTCACGATTGTGTTGAATTGTTTGACCTCAGAAAGACCAAAGTCAATGAGTCGAACATCAAGACCGCCACTTTCATCGTCTGCGACCAGTATATTGTGCGGTTTGATGTCACCATGAAAGATCTTGTGAGAGTGTGAATAAGCTAGAGCTCTGCTGACTTTGGCCACTACATCCAGTGCGTACTGCCATTGCAACGGGCCACCATCTCTGATGACATTGTGCAAACTCTCTCCTTTAAAGTAAGCGAACACCATATATGGTGATGCTCCGGCCGCGATACCAAAGTCCAGAACGCTGACAATATTGGGATGGTTCATATTGCACGTAGCCCGAGCTTCTTTTTGAAAGGAGATCAAGACATCAGGCGTCGCCGAATGCAACGTCTTAATGCAAACCATTTTTTCCAGACTATTGTCGACGCAAAGATATACGTCGCCGGCGGCACCGGAGCCAAGTTTTCTTAATAGCGTATATCGATCGACCGGGTACTTGGTGTCCGTTCCGATTGCGTCTTCTGGTATCAGAGGCGGTTCGTCTGTTGTTATGGCTGAGACGACTTGTGGTCCGGTGTTTTGCGCCACGCGAACTACTGATGGATTCGGGCAAGAGCAGATGTCCTGCCTGAAAATCCATTGCGTAAAACTGCCGGGCTTTTCAGATACAACACGTTTGCCGCAGAGCTGGCAAATTCTGACCGATATCATCTGCGCTTCGTACGACATCGGCAAGTCGCACATGCAAGAAGAAACCCACTGAGTCAAGGATCCGGACGCGGAGTCCTTTTTCTTGCTCTTGCCACAAGTGGGACAGATGTCTAAGTCGATGTCAGAATCTCCAGTTGAGCGTTGATACTTTCAATCTGTTTAACTACTTCAGCCAAACTTGCTTCTTGCTCTTCCACCTTCTCTTTGGGGGCGCGGGCACGGAAGTTTTCGTTGTTTAGCATGTCTTTCACACGGTCGTGTTCTTTCTCTTTTGCAGTCAATCTCTGCATCAGTTTTTCTCGTGTTTTATCAACGTCAATCAGTTTTTCAAGTGGAATGTATACGGTGGTCTCAGAGATTATTGCGAAGGCGGCTTTCCCTTCCGGCTTTTCGCCGCCTTCGCCGATAGTGACCGGATTAGCGTTGGCAAGTCGTTTGATCGCCTCGAGGTTGTCGTTCAAAAGCTCTTTCTCATCGTTGTCTTTTACGGCGAGAAAAACCTCTGCTTCCGTACGAGCAGGCACGTCAAAGGTCTGGCGAATGTTGCGAATCGAGCGAATCACCTTGATCAGGTAGGACATTTTGTCGTCCGCTTGCTCGTCCTGGTAGCGATTGTCGCCGTGCGGATAAGGCGCGAACATGATCGAATCAATCTCTTTGAAGGATGCCGATTTCGGAAGATATGACCAGAGCTCCTCCGTTATGAACGGCATAATCGGATGCAGTGCGCGCATCAGCCCTTCGAAAATTGTATAGAGCACCGTTCGGGTTTGACCGGCGTCGCCTTCTTTGGCGATTTGAATTTTAGCGATTTCGAGATACCAGTCGCAGAAGTAATCCCAGATAAATTCATATAGATCGCGAGCGACATCGTCGAAATCATAGTTGTTAAAACTAGTTTGCAGCTTATCTAGAAGCGCATTATAACGATCGAGGATCCAGCGATCCGCCAGCGAGAGCTTGTCCTTGTCTACGCCCCGAGGCTGGTAGTCTTCCAGATTGGCAAGCACCAGTTTGCCGGCATTCCAGAGCTTGTTGACGAAGCGTTTGTATTCTTCCAGTTTTTCCTCTCGGAAACGCACGTCCTGATCGCCTTTGACTCCCATCGACGCGAACCAGAAGCGATTAGCATCGGCGCCGTACTTGTCGATCATATCAATTGGATCAATGGCGTTGCCTTTTGATTTGGA
>CAZISK010001110.1:0-2539 GCA_964541355.1 uncultured Candidatus Obscuribacterales bacterium | reverse complement strand
CACAGTGGAAGAGAAGATTCTGGGATTGCAACAGAAAAAGAGAGAGCTGGCTGAGCTGGTTATCGGCGGCGACGAAAATGTAGCCAAGTCTCTTACTCAAGAGGATCTCGAATTCTTGTTCTCGTTCTAGCCCGAATCACAACCTAGGGCGTGGAAACCGGCGGCGTCAGCTCAGGAAGTGTTGTTACTCCAGGCCTCACGAAAGACAGATCGATTTCGTGCCACAGCTTTTTGTAATCCACCAGAAGCGCTAACCATAACGCCAGCTCGCCCCTGGTCACCAGCTCGTGAGGTGCCGATTCCACCCGTTCTAAAGAGATCACCTCGATAAAGACATTGCGGTGCTCGGGCAAGCGCAATAGCTGATTGCGCGCTACCTGTGCCAGCTCTTCGATAGTGAGCAAGGCGTCGGCCCTGACTTCGCCCTTATCCGAGAGTGTAAGTATGCTTTGCGCTGCACAGAAGGTTAGGGCGGCAAGATCAGGGTCATCTTGAGCGAGATCCAAGATGCTTACCTTGGCGAACTTGCTCTTCGGAAGAATCGCTTTGACCAGTTGAGCAACTTCCCTTCGCGTAACGTGATTATCGGGCAGGAAGCTGAGATGATCTTCGTATCCCGGCATCAATCCTGATGTTGCCAGCATCTGAATCTCAAGGAAATGCTCATGCCAGGTGGGAATGTCGTCGAACCAGTATAGAGGCGCTCCCGATTCGATGAGAAATTTTTGCAATGCCAATAAAAGCGGACCTTCCTGAGTAAACTTATTTGGCGGTTTTCCATGAGACATCGACAGTCTGGCCAGGGCACCGGCAGCGGTGCCGATTGCCCACTCGATCGGGTGCAGGCGGTAGGCGCCGTTGGCGATGTGAGTAACGCCGATATTCTTGCAGGCGGCGATCAGATTGTCGCAACCTCGGGGAATAAGAGCTCCGAGTGGAATCTGGAACGGTTTTGTCGATTGGGCCGCTCCCGGCTCTTGCTTGCCGTGGATATCGATCGGGTAATGTCCAATGCCGACGCTGTCTTTGAATAACTTTGCTCTGGCGCTTGAGTTATAGGACTTGCCGATGTCTTTCTCGGTAACGGTCTTCTCCGCTAAAATTCGTCTGGACTCGCGAATATATGGATACTTCGCCAGACCGTCTTTGCTGTCGAGCGCTGCCTTTTTGAGTTTGAATTCGGGATAACCAATCCCTTTGCCGTCATCTCTTGCAACTTCCGTTTGCAGCCAGCGCAAGAATCCAAGACTCAAACCTTTCGCTCTTCCGAGCCTCAACGCTTGCGTCTCGGGTGCTACGTCGATGATGCTTTCTCCGCCGAAGTCGTTGGCTTCCCAATTGATCATGGCCAGATCGTTGGCCTGGCGCGTATCGAAAAAGTTGTCGCTCGCGATCAGTCGCCTGTATGTCCAGAACGGTAGTAACTCTACTTCAGCGCCGTCCTTGGCAATCTTGGAGGCCGTTTCATACATCTTGTATCCCAGAAGAGAGAACTTTCCTTTTTTTCGGAACTCGGCGTACTCCTCTGTGGCGGGGATTGCATTGGTGTCACCGCCGGTAGTGCGCTCGACGACGAAAGGGTAGACGATGTCCTGTACGGTCTCCGGCTCCGGACTCTCGGGCGCATGGTCTTCGCCTGTCTGTTCTCTGCTTTCCGCGCCGATTGTGTAGGGTATATTGGCCAGCGGCAAAATGTCACCAAGCTCGGTGGCATCGATGCATATTTTCGGATGAAACTCTATAGTGGCACCTGTATCTAGATTGACCATGCCAACAGCCTTGACGGTGATACGTCCGGCCGATTCCTGGGTAGTGACGTAACAGATCTTATGACGAAGGAAAATGTTCAAGTTGCCGCCTTCAATACCCGGCTCTAGCATGTGCTCTAACTGCGCGAGCCCCACCTTGGGCTCGAAAGCCAGTCTGCTTACCCAGCATTTGCCGGGGTCGAAATACTGCAAATTTCCGACTGCGGAGTTGAGTTTGAAGTTTCTTATGTAGTGGCGGCGGATCAGACTGCGCAGCCGCTGATACTCACTGGTGGAGCCCGAGCTCTCCACCAGCCAGTTCTCGTCGAGAGCCGATACACCCTGGCTGGTAATCTGTCCTCCCAGCCAATCTGTTTCTTCCGTAAGACAGACCTTTAACTTGGTGCCTCGGGCAGGGGACTTGAAATCGGAGTGTGGGCGTTGTGGAAAGACCGTGTGCAAGGACGCTGCCACGCCGCCCAAGCCGCCGCCGACGA
The DNA here is from genome assembly GCA_964541355.1 of uncultured Candidatus Obscuribacterales bacterium. GTDB lineage: Bacteria > Cyanobacteriota > Vampirovibrionia > Obscuribacterales > Obscuribacteraceae > JADYXR01. The sequence goes on along the minus strand of CAZISK010001110.1, from coordinate 294 downwards.
TGAGGACATCGCACCGCTCGACCCGATCCGGCTTATCGAAGCGGAAGCTTTTCACTGCGTCCAGCGGATTTTCGTGATCGATCGCTTGAACATCTACCAGTGTGTAGCTTCGGCTTCCTGATTGGTTTTCCATTTTGAACAAGTCGACCTCGGTTGCCAATGAGATTTGTGATATTGAAGCAGGCAGCTTTGCTGAGCGCTTTCGCACATCTCTCTAGACGAAACTATAGCGAAATTACGTTCATCTAGGCTCTTGAGTACTCCTTGTTTTAAGATAGTGCTGGCCATAAGCAT
>CAZISK010001109.1:0-2541 GCA_964541355.1 uncultured Candidatus Obscuribacterales bacterium | reverse complement strand
CTACGCGCAGACTTACAGGTGCCTGCCCACAGGCGCAGGGGGAAGGTCATGGTGTTAATGCATCACCAATTGCGTCGCACCGCAGGAATAAGTTCCTAAATCTGGTCATGCAAGTCGAAGTGCCTCGCGTTCAATTGATTGCGTTTGCTATTGAAACTTTCATCGATCGAAACTATCATGTTGGTCTGCTCGTGCTGATTTCAACTACGCATTAAGCGATCATTGAAGACTTCCTGGGACAGCAATCCGACACATTGCTTAAATAGGTGATTAGGTGACAACTACGATCGTACATCGCTAATGCCAGAGCAAGAAAGTTCTCGATCCACCTGCACCCTCTGCGGCAAGCCGAAAAGAGGGCTTAAGTCGGGTACGCTTACTGGCTGGATATTCGATGTTTCCGGCTGCCGGTGCGATGACAGAGCTCGTCAGCGCGAATCACAAGCAGATACGGCTCAAAATGTATGTTTAACTTGCAAGTTGCCCATCTATAGACGAAAGCGCGCGACTATCACGCAATGGATCTTTCCTTCTGCCAAATGTAATTGCGAGAGACCAATTCCCAACTTCGGAAATGCGACGGAATCGGACAGCAGCATTTCGTCTTCATCGATGATTCTCTCCGACAGTGCGCCCGCCACTCCTGAGCAGCAAGACCCGGAACTGGAAGTAATTGCAAGCTCTCTTCCAGACCGATACGTGCCAATACAGCGCTTGGGACAAGGTGGGCTGGCCGCGGTCTATTTAGCCAGAGATACCGTTTTGGATCGCCTGGTGGCCGTCAAAATTCTTCATACCATGGAATCGGACCAATTGGTGCGTTTTCAGCGAGAAGCAAAGATCATAAGTCATTTGGAGCATCCTAATATTGTTGATGTGTACGATTTTGGAATCAGTCAGAATGGCAAACCATATATGGTGCTCGAGTATATAAAAGGCACAACGCTTCGCGACGTTTTGAAAACCAGAACAACGTTGAACAGTGATGAAGCGCGTCAAGTTTTTGCAGGAGTAGCTTCTGCGCTAGCGTACGCTTATAACAATGGCTGCAGTTACAGAGACTTGAAGCCGGAAAATCTAGTTATTCAGTCGAATGCCAATTCGGAAATGATTACTAAAGTTATCGACTTCGGTTTAGGCAAGTATGTAAATCCGGATAATTCATTTACTACCAGCAGTGGTGTTCAACTAATCGGAACGCCGGCATATATGCCGCCCGATCAGGCAAACGGAAAACAGTATGATGTGCGCTCTGAAATTTATTCTTTCGGCTGTGTCCTCTTTGAAGCGCTCGTTGGACATCCGCCATTCTCAGGGAGTGCACCTTTGGAGGTACTTGCAAAACACAATCTTGAAGAGGCTCCAACGATTAGCGATTTAGATGAATCGGTCGATGAGGACCTGAGTATTCTCGTTCAGAAGTGCCTGAGCAAACCCCCGGACGGACGCTATCAATCGTTCGAAGAAATTCTGGAAATACTCGAGGACTCTAGTAATGAATTGTCAGATGTGGATGCCCTGAGTAAAACCGATAATTCGCGTGTCACGGAGGTGCATGCACCACTGGCAATAGCATTGGTTGTTGTATTGTCATTGTCACTGCCATTGTTGATTTTCATGAGTATACCAAAAGAGGATTCGCAACCAAGACCGATAAAACCCAAAAGAACCATCGAAAATTTCGCAGACGTATTCCATGAAGTTGCTGCTGTTATCAACTACTCGGAAACGACTAAGGAACTAGCAGTCGAGGGCTTTCTAGCGCCGGACCAATACGGACGTCTTCTGGACTATCCTGATGTAGAGCGCCTCAGCGTTCAGAACATGGAGCACATTGATCCTACGGAATTCAAAATCATCAAGCGCCTCCCATTGAAGTCAATTGATCTGAGCGGTACCGATGCTGATGACAAAACCGTGCGCATTCTAACAGAGATACCCACACTTGACAGAATTGCTCTGGCAAAAACGAAGATTACTGATGCAGGTTTGTCCGAACTCGCGAAGTTGCGGTTGTTAAGTGATTTGGAGATCGATGGTTGCCTCGTTTCGGATATCGGAATTAGTGCGCTGTCAAAATGTAGTGCTCTGCGAAAGCTGTCTATGAAGAACACAGCTCGAATTACCGACAAAGGATACAATGCGCTGAGCATCCTCCCTCTCGAGTTTTTCAACTGCAGTGGAATCGCTCTGCAAGACGATGCGCTAAAAGCGATATCTCGACTGACGGCCACACACTATAGCTTTCAAAGTTGCGGTCTCGATGATCGTAAAATTGCATTGTTCCGGTGTGCCAGAGCGACTTGGATTGACGTAATAGACAACGACATTGGAATGGGTGGAGTTCTTGCACTTATGAACTTGCCATCAATTGCATCAATCACCGTTTCGGCTCATGCTGGTCTGACTCCGTCGAAAGTGGCAGCAAGGAGACGCGGTTTGCATAGAAAGTGCGTCGTCAGAATCGTTTCAGATATCGAATGACTCGATCATACGACCCGCACGAATCGTCATCTGATTCCAGAGGGTTCACGAAAGTGG
>CAZISK010001108.1:0-2543 GCA_964541355.1 uncultured Candidatus Obscuribacterales bacterium | reverse complement strand
GAGACATATCGCAGCGGGTTTGAAGGATATACTTATATGGAACGGTGAGGCGAAACACAGCTACAAAATTTGGACTGTATTTTTGAGGAAGATAACGCCAGCCATCAGCCGCATGAGGTACGAGCGTCTGGTGCATAGATGGAATCGAGCTATGCCGCCTTGTAACCCCTTGGCGACTCCAACAGCCTAAGTTGGCCATTAGTATGGCCATTACGCTTAGCCACCCCGTACAAGGAATTCTCTTCGACGTCTTCATTTCCCCATTGATGCCATCCCGGCTGACAGAATCGTGCGAATAATTCTAAATAAGGGCCTGGTGAGCAGGCCTCAATGAGATCGTAAATCTCATCTGGTTTTCGTGAATGCTCACGTTTACGCGTTGCAAATAGATTGACCTGTGTTCTACCAGGTAGCAGCGTTCTCATGCTTCCACGAACCCCGAAAAGTATCAATTCGGTCACATTGCGGAAATAGAAGCCAACACCCCGCCCATCTGGCCCTCCATCCTTACGGACTTTGTACCAAACAAGGTTGGTTTTGTACGTGAAACCCCATGCCTCCATTACTTTTAAACCTTCCATCAGTAGGGCATTTGGTACCCATAGATATAAATGCGATTTCGCAGCGGCGAGCTTTGAGACCGGAAGGTCCATGATCTCCTTGAGTTCCATAGTTGGGTACCTAAGAAGCCGCCTATGCTCGGGTGCTACTTTTCCAGTCCGATTTTGAAATTGCCAAGGTGGATCGACTAGGATGGTGGAGTACTGGCCAGCGACTTTGTCGAGAAGATCCTTAGTTGGATTTGGTTCTGCGATATTATAAATTTTTCCAGCCACTTTTTGCTCCTGTAACTATTGAAGGATAAATAAAATTGTTCCCACTCGCTGAGGAAACCGTCCTGTACATTTGCGCTCTCTCATGTTAAGCGAAGAGCTCAAATTTGTCATCTGGTATGTCGTAGTGCATGTAGAAAACCGATATTCCGAAGCGATTTCTCAAGGACGACATGTAAGTTAGGTCATCGTCAGTTGGTTTGTCCAACGCGACAACGACAAGTTTATTTGCCCTCTTCACATCCGGCCTATAGGCATATTCCATAAGTTGGGAAAGAGCCTGCCTGATCGCGATACGAGCGGGTTTGACAGTTTTGATTTCGTAAAAGTATATATATCCTTTTTGTGCAACCACCACATCGACTCGGTTTGCCTCCCCTATTGGTTGTTCGGATCCAACATGCTCTGAACCGAAATCTTTTTCAAGATACTCAACGAGTCTATTTTGGATGTGATTATGCAATTGCGAGACTTCGATATTGCTGGTCTTTGCTTGCAGTTTAAGCGAGGAAGAACTCCTTTTGATATGTCCTGGACGAAAGTTGAGCTGATCGGCTGCTCCCAACTCTGCATCATCTTGAAATGGTTCATCATTTTCTGTTTCAAATTCAGGAGTTCCAACTGACAACCAAGACCGATATTCATTGTCAGTCAAGCCAAGGACCACGTTCAGCTCTAATTGAATCGCAGTCTCGATCAACATTGAATCGCCAATGGATTCATCCATACCGCATTCAACTAGTTTGTCCTTGATCAATTGCCTATATAATTCACTGAATCTAAGAAGGGTGAATACTTGACTGAAATCGTACTCAAATCCCTGCTCGTTATGGTGCATTAAGAAACCGAGTTCATCAAAATTGTTAGCTAAATTAGTGTACTTTTTACCATCCAAGACCTGCCCTCTGAGAACGACTCCATTACCAAGCCTTGGCTTCGAGTATTTCAATGCTTCTATTATCGAATGATGGCTATGGCAAATCGCAAGCAGCACCAGAAATTTGAGATGTTGTTCGCCATGGCCTTTGGCGAGCATCCAATATCCTGGGACGCTACCATCAGAGCGGATCGACATATTTTTTCTTGTTTGGGCAGCATCGATATGTATGTTTAGCGCGGTATCATCAATGTGATTTAACACTTCATCCGGACTTGCATTCTTCATTATCTTGAAAATTTTATGAGCGCCATGTTTGGTTAAGGAGACTTTTAGTTTTGCCAGATCAATCATAAAATTACTTCCACGAATTCGGTCTATATCTCTACCACTGCCATTACCTGTGGGCACTCACCCTTCGCTAACAGTTATTCAGCGAACACAACCCGCCTCGCGGGATGTTTCCATATATAGCCATTTGTTTCCATTAGTGGAAACTTTTTCAATCAAACTTTCCACTAATGGATATTTAAGAAGTGCCGATTGGTGGAAAGTTTCGCCAAGACGGCGTCGCCGCAAATGTTTCCACTAATGGAAAGTTTTATGTTCGTTTCATGGCCGGCGCCAAGAGGTGATCGATTAATTACAATTCGAGAAGCCCGCACATGACCGGCAACGCTGTGATGAGTATAATTCACCATTCAGCTTAAGCCGGTGGTTGCGTCAGTCCATCTGCGGGCGGGGACCCGGGCATCTTCCCATTCAGCAACGCATCCAACTCCGCGCCATCGACCATTTCTTTTTCTAACAGCAGCAGCGCCAGCTTTTCCAGC
>CAZISK010001107.1:0-2547 GCA_964541355.1 uncultured Candidatus Obscuribacterales bacterium | reverse complement strand
TTTCCACTTATTAGACTACGAATTTGCGAAATCGTGCTGCCAATGAGCTCGCTCATTTACTTCACCAGATAACCCACGAACACTGAAGTATACAACAGTCTCACACCCGACAGAAAAACGCAAGAAGTATCAACAGCCGCCTGGGCGCACTCTTTTACCCTTCGAAAGCTGAGTGTCGTTTTACTCTTCGCACTTTCTGAACAAGAGCGATCCCGTATCATCGTCGAAGTTGTTGATCGAAAGTAAGTTGCGCAAGGACTAGTGAGGCGCATCAGGAACAAACCAAGCTGAGTTCAAATGTGCGGAGTGGCAGTATGAGGAGCGCGCCGTACTAGCCTGTGGAGATATTCGGTCGACTGCGGCTTAAGCCCAAGAATCTGCCGTCCTTCAGGGCGGAGAGGACGTCACTCTTCGTATTTCTTGAACAGGAGCGATCCGTTGTGGCCGCCGAAGCCGAAGCTGTTCGACATTGCGTAGCGCAAGGTTTGATTGTGGAGCGCTTTTTTCGGAACGTAGTTGAGATCGCACTGTGGATCTTGATTCTCGAGATTTATCGTCGCGGGAACTATTCCATGTTTAAGCGCCATTACAGTAATCGCGGCTTCTATTGCGCCGGCTGCGCCAAGCAGGTGTCCGGTCATCGACTTGGATGAGCTCACCATTAGCTTGTGAGATGTGGCGTGTTCGCCAAAAATCTTTTTGATCGCTCGGGTTTCGGCGACGTCTCCTACTGGAGTCGATGTGCCGTGCGCATTGATGTAGTCAACGTCCTCCGGCTGCACTCCGGCTTGCTTGAGAGCCATCGCCATGGCGCGACCAGCTCCATCGCCATCGGCGCATGGAGCTACGATATCGTAGGCATCGCCGGTCAAACCATAACCGACAATCTCGGCATAAATCTGTGCGCCCCGGCTTCTTGCATGCTCGAGCTCTTCGAGAATCAAGACGGCGCCACCCTCTCCCATGACGAAGCCATCGCGATCTTTGTCGAATGGTCGGCTGCCTCTTTCAGGATCGTCGTTGCGCGTAGACAATGTTCTCGCCGATGCAAACCCGGCCATAACCAGAGCGACAATCGGCGCCTCGCTGCCTCCAGCGAACATGACGTCGGCGTCGCCGCGTTGAATCAATCCAAACGCATCACCGATCGAATGAGTCGATGTGGCGCAGGCAGTCACCTGACAAAGATTCGGTCCTTTGGCGTTGAACAGCATGGATACCCATCCTGCCGCCATGTTGACAATGATCATCGGCACCGTAAATGGTGAACAACGATCGGGGCCTCTTTCGTTCAATACGCGAAACTGCTGTTCGATTGAGCCGAACCCGCCGGCAGCACTACCGATGACTACTCCAACTCGTTCTGGATCGTCTTTGGAGAAATCGATGGCAGCATCTTCTACAGCCAGTTTTGCCGCCGCTATGGCAAAGTGGATGAAGCGGTCCGATCGTTTGATCGTTTTGAAATCCATATACTTTGCCGGTTCGAATTCATCTCTGATCTCAGCGGCAATCTTGCAAGCGGACTGCATGTTTTCAGGTATGCAGGTGACTCGACGAACACCCGAACGCCCGTTAACTATCCCATCCCAGAACTGATCTTTCCCAATTCCGACAGATGAGACGGCTCCAATACCGGTAGCAACAACGCGACGTTTGCTCATCGACAATAAAAACTATATCCCACAGACTAGATACGATTTGGATTGGGAGGCACTTCACTACCTCCCTCCCTAACTACAGTCCTTGGACGCATTAGCGTCCAGGTTGATCAAGTGTCCGTAACCGCAAAAAAGCTGCGGTTTATAGATGACCTGAGATGTATTTGACAGCTTCGCCCACTGTCGTGATTTTCTCGGCTTCTTCATCCGGAATTTCCATTCCGAACTCTTCTTCAAGAGCCATCACCAATTCCACCTGATCGAGGGAATCGGCGCCTAGGTCCTTAGTGAAGCTAGCTTCCATCGTCACTTCGTCGACATTGACGTTAAGTTGGGCCACGGCCACCTTCTTAACTCGTTCGAAGGCTTCCTTCTCTTCCATGTCTCTTTATAACCCCCTAAAGTCCGAACCAAAGGCACGTTGAATTATGCTGGCTACTAAGGCGTGCCAAGGGCAACTAGAATATCACGTCGAGTATCAACAATGATTCTTGAGGCACGCCGTTTACTTACGCTACTTTACGTATAAAGTCCGCCATTGACTTCCAGCACTTGACCGGTAACATATGCTGCTGGTCCCGCAAAGAAGAGAACCGCATTGGCAATGTCATCAGGTGTGCCCATACGCTTGAGTGGAACTTTATCCAGAATTCCTTTAATAATTTCCTCACTAAGCTTTCTGGTCATATCCGTATCGATGAAACCAGGGGCAATTGCATTGCAAGTGATATTTCTCGAAGCATATTCAATAGCGATTGTTTTTGTGAAACCGATTAGGCCGGCTTTGGCAGCGGCATAATTGACCTGGCCGAAATTGCCGTGAACGCCTGTTGTCGAAGCGATGTTGATGATGCGACCGCTGCGCTGTTTTGACATCACCTTCAGA
>CAZISK010001106.1:0-2562 GCA_964541355.1 uncultured Candidatus Obscuribacterales bacterium | reverse complement strand
AGGTGGTAGTATATTTTGGTTTAGCTTACCTATTCAGTCCACTTCTGACACTGCGACTTTTAGCTAGGATGAGGTCATGCCGAATATTCTGGTGATAGAAGACAACCAAGATCTCAGTCATGAGATCAAAGAATGGCTCGAAGATGAGGGTCATGTAGTTGATCTGGCAACTGACGGTAAGGATGGACTGCAGCGGCTGGGGCTATACGTGTACGATGTCGTGGTGCTGGACTGGAACCTTCCTGGGATGATGGATGGAGTTGAGGTCTTGAGCAATTTGAGAGGGCGGCGCTCTACGGTGCCGGTGTTGATGCTGACAGGTCACACTAGCATTGCCGACAAGGAAAAGGGTTTTGCCACCGGCGCGGATGATTATCTTACGAAACCCTTCGAAATGCGAGAGCTGATTTGCCGGATCGCGGCTTTACTGCGCCGACCAAGGGATCTTCAGTTGGATATAATTAGGGTCGAGAATCTCGAACTGGATTCTCGCAACCGCAAGCTCTCGGTAAATGGAACGGCGCTCAACCTGTCTCCCAAGGAGTTCAAGTTGCTGGAGCTCTTCATGCGGTGCCCCGATCAGTTAGTTTCGACAGAAGAGATTATGGAAAGACTCTGGACTTTTGACGATGAAGTCTCGCCGGATTCGGTTAGAAAAATGGTCAGCCGCGTGAGAACAAAAATCGAGCGATGTGGTGGGCAGGCATTTATCGAGAATGTCTTTGGTACTGGCTATAGGCTTACCCGAAATCAGTGAGAGCCCATTTTTTTGCTTCGGGTTCGAGTATATGCATGGTCTAGCATTAGTTTTCACTTGCTGCACCAGACCTTTCTGATGGCGAGGTTATATCCCGTCACTTCAACTGAAACTTGAAAAACGATCCGCTGCCTTCTCTTCTAACTCTGTCCCTCGACGAATATGACGGTGCGGTCAGAATTTGGTCAGGTTTTTTGGACGGTTTGGTCACACGCAGCGGTTAATGTGATATCGGCAGGCGGGTGATGCACCAACCAGAGGAGATCTCCACTATGTCGACATCCACATTCGAAACCTTCGATAACAGCTCTTGCACGATCGGCGCTCCCGACATTTGCGTAGAATCTGTCGTCAGCGGGGCATACGGAACTGAGCCCTTACCCTCTGGTAGTCACTCCAGGACTGAGACATTACCGGTATTAAAGCTTGCGAACGCACGTCAATCTGATACACAACCAGAGATTGTTGAAGTGGATGATAATAGGCGAGAGCGCACCGCAATCCTGAATCAAATAAATAGACTGGTTGACGCTGGACGTTTTCTGCAAGAAAACGGAAGTATCAGCAACGCGGGTCTGAATTTGATGCAGCAATTCATGGAGCGGTCACCCCGAAGACTGTCATACGAGTCCGCTGCCGTGGAGTTGCAAACGTATCTCAATCGAACAGTTTTTACTCGAGGCAACATATCGCCATTTACTAACGATGGATCACCACCGGGTATAAGATTGACCTTTGAGCGAATGCGCGGAGAAAGTATTTCGCCAGCCGGCGAAGCCGGGGGACGAATACAACAGCGACCCCACATGGTCTCTGTTCAAACTGGTGAAGTTACACAGAGTGTACCAGTTCGAATTTTCTCTTCTTCGTGGCAAATTGGTCCACGCTGATCGGCTATCTCGGGTTTGATCCCACCGCTGCTGAGCCGACACTGACAGGTAGATTAAGACGAGTGGGTAATCGCTGCGCCCCTCGTCTTTCTACACCTGCAACTAACCGACAGCTAAGCAACCAAACATTTCGAGCCTGCTCCTACACCACGAAAGAGAACCAAAGCTAATGTCTATATTTTTCAGTGAGCAAAACAGCCTGGCATCGCACATTGACAATACAAGCAGAGAAGGCATTCGCTCAGAATGCCTCGCAGCTAGTAACAGATTTTTCGATGACTACATCGCAATCGTTTCAAGAATCAATAACGACTCCGAAAACGATCCAGAGAAGGTCGACCTATATAACCGTACCAGTGTAGCTCTGGATCATAGAGATGAAACACCACGTCCACCAATAAATCCGCAAAGGATAGACAGGGTTAATCGGAACGCAACCGTATCTGGTGACGCGCTCAACGCACGGTATCGACCAACTCTTGCTGTAGGAGTAGCGCTTACGGATTTTCAAAGAACGAACCATGAAGGCCCTATATCGGCACCAGTTGACAACGAGAATCTGGAAGAGCGAGAACTCGCCGTCCTGAGCGCGCTAGATAGCCTGATGACCAACTCTCCCCACGCCGATCAATTCAATCGGGATTTGGCCGCTTTCCTCAGGAGACCGGATCTCACTCGAGCACAGCGGGTCGCCTCGTTGGAAAACCTGGTCGCCATTACGAGCAGATTGTATGATCCAACTAACAGCCATCGTTCCGGTCTGAGCGACCTGAATTTACAGACCGCCATTGCTGGTGGTATCAACGACATTGCCCATCCAACGCAAATTGATCAAGGATATAACGAGACTTGCAACTTCACCGTTTTGCAGGAAGGACAGGCTACGCTCGACCCGGTTCGCTATACGGCACAACT
>CAZISK010001105.1:0-2574 GCA_964541355.1 uncultured Candidatus Obscuribacterales bacterium | reverse complement strand
CGTCGATTTCGACATGCAGATCAAGCTGCGGGAAAGGCTTGCCCATGACGTCAGAGACGCGGACCTGACCGGGATCTCTGCGTTCGTACACCACCTGCATAGCCACGACATCATTGATATGTCCGACATTTTGGCCCGTCTGCGTAACGACTGGAAGCTGATCGATATGGTGCTGCTCCATCAGATTAATGGCCTTGCGGATCGGTTCTTCCGGTGTAACTGTGATTAGTGGCGGGAACTTGCCGCGATCCGCTTTTCTCGACATCAGATCGTTGAGGTAGTAGCTGTGCTCTGGCGCCGGGAGGAAGCCGTTGTCCCTCATCCATTCATCAGAGTAAATTTTGCTCAAGTAGCCGCGTCCGCCATCCGGCATCAATACGACGATGACATCATCGCTCGACAGTTTTTCAGCGATTTTGAGCGCTGCCGTCATCGCGGTGCCAGACGAGCCGCCAATCAGAATTCCCTCTTCTCGAGCCAATCTGCGGGCGACGGTGAAAGACTCCTTGTCGCTGACTCTTATGATCTCATCTACTATCTTGAGGTCGGCATTGCTTGGAATGAAGTCTTCTCCAATCCCTTCCACTTTATAGCTTTTGGGCATGTCGCCGGAGTAGATCGACCCTTCCGGATCGGCGCCGATTATTCTTATCTTCGGATTCTTTTCTTTCAAGAATCTTGCGGTACCGGATATGGTGCCGCCCGTTCCGATGCCCGCGACGAAACAGGTCACTTTCCCATCTGTCTGATCCCAAATTTCCGGACCGGTTGTGAGGGTATGGGCGTAAGGGTTGTTGGGATTGGCGAACTGATTGGGCTGGAAGGCGCCCGGAATCTCCAGGGTCAGCTTGTTGGCCACAGAGTAGTAGCTCTCGTGAGAGCTAGCTGACACTGATGTCGGAACGATAACTACTTCCGCGCCGTAAGCCTTCAACAAATTTATCTTTTCAATCGCCACCTTGTCAGGAACTACCAGGATGCAGCGATAGCCCTTAACTGCCGCGATCTGAGCCAATCCAGTGCCAGTGTTGCCGGAGGTCGGCTCGATAATCGTCCCGCCAGCCTTCAGCAATCCAGCCTTTTCTGCCTCTTCAATCATCCGTTTTGCCGGTCGGTCCTTAACCGATCCACCTGGATTGAACGGCTCCATCTTTGCAAGGATCAAAGGTCGCACACCAGCTGAAATTTTGTTGATTTTGATAAGTGGCGTAGAGCCAATCGTTTCAAGAATGTTCTCGTAGTACTTCACCAGGGGTGAACCTCCCGTACAATATATGCAAAGCGAGTAAACATTATACTGCCTGTCCGTCGAAAAACTGAGCGGAAGCGAAAGACAACCTCTCAATTCACTACAACTGCTGCACACACGCAAAGCCGCATGACGACCGAAAAAAACTTATACCGTCCCGAAGATCTCAACTCTTGGGAACACGACACAAAGTTGGGAAATCCAGGTGAATATCCGTATACGCGAGGCATCTACGACAAGATGTATCGTTCGCGCGTGTGGACTATGAGGCAATATGCCGGTTTTGGTAACGCGACCGAGACGAATAAAAGATTTAGATATCTATTAGCTAATGGACAGACCGGTTTGTCCACAGCTTTTGATCTTCCGACGCAGATGGGAATCGATAGCGATGATCCGATGGCGTTTGGCGAAGTCGGAAGAACAGGTGTGGCAATAGACACGCTTGCCGATATGGAGAAGCTTTTCGATCAGATCGATCTTTCCAAGGTCTCGACATCGATGACCATCAATGCAACCAGCTCGATCTTGCTTGCCATGTACCGAGCGGTCGGCACTAAGCAAGGCGTCGATCCGAAGCTGCTCAACGGCACGATCCAGAACGACATCCTCAAAGAGTATGAGGCCCGCAATACCTACATATTTCCGCCGCAGGGCTCTATGCGGCTGATTTGCGATATCTTCGAATTTTGCTCGACCGCGATGCCGAAGTGGAACACGATCTCGATCTCGGGCTACCACATTCGTGAAGCCGGCGCGACGGCGGTGCAGGAGCTGGCGTTTACATTCGCCAATGCAATCCAGTACGTAGAGGCGGCTCTGTCCCGGGGGCTTTCGGTCGATGATTTCGCGCCACAGTTGAGCTTTTTCTTCGTGGCTCAGATGAATTTCTTCGAAGAGATAGCCAAGTTCCGCGCTGCGCGCAGATTGTGGGCGGAGATCATGAAAGAGCGCTTCGGCGCCAAAGATCCAAAGTCTTTGATGTTGCGCTTTCACACTCAAACAGCAGGCAGCAGTCTGACGCAGCAGCAGCCAGACAACAATATTGTAAGAACGGCGGTAGAGGCACTAGCTGCGGTACTGGGCGGCACACAGTCGTTGCATACCAACTCCAAAGACGAAGCTCTCTCGCTGCCCAGCGAAGCAGCGGCGCTCACCGCGCTCAGAACACAGCAGATCATCGCGTTTGAAACCGGCGTCACCAACGTCGTAGACCCCGTTGGCGGCTCGTATTTTATCGAAAGCCTGACGGACAAAATCGAAAACGAAGTGCGGGACTACCTATCTCGGATTGCAAAGATGGGTGTTGCTATCCAGGCTGTGGA
>CAZISK010001104.1:0-2574 GCA_964541355.1 uncultured Candidatus Obscuribacterales bacterium | reverse complement strand
GGCTTTCCCGTAACGGATGAGATCGGAATCACTTCTCTCCAGCTCCATGGATACAACGTGATCTCCACGGGGAATCCTTGCTCACTCCATGTCAAATGACAGAAGCTGCCTTTGAGGTTTTCGACAAATTCTTCTTGCACATCTTCGTATCCGAACAGTTGCAATTGTTCTTTCAGAATCTGGAAATCGTCACCATAAGCATGCAAGTCGATATCCGAGCCGCCACGAATTTCTCCGGAAAGAGTGCTACCGATCAGAAATGGATCATAGTCTTCGATTATAGACATAATCCGCAGTGCAATGAGGCGCATAGCTCGAATCCGGCGCTTTACCTCATCTTCACCAAGCTGATACTGCGTAATTCGTCCGATACACTCCCGGACTTTGCGATTCGAAGGCAGTCTAGTTTGCCCTGACATTCCTAATTTGAGAATCGCTAGTTCTTTGGCATGCAAGTACTCTGACTCGAAGCCTTCCACCATCAAGCGCGCCGCCTCCTCCGCGACACTTCGCCGATTAAATTTGTTCATATAACTACAAGCCTTGAGCTTGTTTTTGGTAATCAAACTTGCTTTATTGTATCAGGCTTGGGGCGGTTGCGGCTTACCAGATGCACAGTAAAGCCTCGTCCTTCAGGGCGGAGAGGACGTCACTCTTTACTCGCTTCGCGCCGTCCGATGGTATCAGTTGCTTCTCCAACGAAAATGTTATCTGTGTATTTTGCGAACTGTTCGAGCGTTACAGTAAATGATCCATCGAACTTGCCGTCTACCGGCGAGCCATCAACGTTGGCCGGCTCGCATCGGCCTGTCTTGTCCGGATTGGTAAGTGTGATCGATTTTGTTTTCGGATCGAAAGATACGGAGTACCCATGTTTAGGATAGATTCCGGATGTCGGGTCGACAGGACCAATGGTGCCGATGGTGACAAGTTGTTCGGCCGCTGCCGAAGCTTCTAGTTTCTGAAGGATTTCTTCTGGTTGCATTTCGCTCTTTGGAAAACGGTCTACGTGGGCACCAGTCAAAAGCGCCATGGTCGCTTTGCTGTAACCACCCTTGTCCAATTTCTGCTGAATCAGGGTCATCGGAGTCTTAGGTTCGCCCGTCAAATACTCTTGTTGATCCTGTGGTGGCAGTTTAGAGAGGTACTGAGCAAAGGCTTTCTCAATTACCCCGGCTTTACCTTTGGTAAATGCGGTCTGCTCACCTTCAGTGGGTTTTGCAATGGTGACCGGTCGTTTAGGGTCGCCTGGAAAAGTCACAGATACGGTTCCATCGCCATTGTCCTTAATCATCCGATCAATTGCTTCAGGATTTTGCCGTTGTAGCGCTTCCAATGGTGCAAGTAGGAAGCAGCTGCTAGTACCCTGCTGATCTATTGCATGTTCAACTTTCGTATGCTCTACCGCGAGTTCGAGCGATTGCTTGAGACTCTCGCTGAAAACACTTTGACGACTGCTAAGAAGTTCCAAGTCCACTTCGCTGACGAATTCGCAATCGAGATCAGTTCCATATTTCGGTCCGAAGCCTGTCCCCTCTTTGTTTACCTTCGCCACTTCTGTGAATTTTTCCTTGAGGCGCTCGAGATTTTGTCGCTGTTGCGGACTCCAATGGTCGTCCTTAAGCGCGGCGTCAAGCTCTTTTCTCGTGATGCAGTGATCGCCATTGTCGTCGATATGACCCATGTCGGCTTGAATGCTGCCTATACCGAGCTTCTCAGCGACCTCCGTATTTTCCTGTTTCATAACGGTGTCGCGCATCTTTCCAATATTCTCGCGGGTTAACGCCACTGCAAATTTTCCTTCACTAATAGGTGCCAAACCGAAGCTTTCACACCACTCTGATGTCTTGTCGTGAACCGTAGTAAGATATGCCGCGCCGTGACCGGTGGCAAGAACAGGATCCAGCAAAGCTCGTTCCAATTCTGGTTTTGTAAGGAAACCATCTTTGTCTTGATCGAGTTTTTCAAAATTATCTTCAAACCAGTCAGCCATGCCTTTAATGGATGGGTCTCCTGGCGCTTCTCCCGAGTTGCCGTTAGTCGACCATTTTGAAGAGTCTGTTGGTGTAGCTCCGATGGCGCTCGTCTCACCTGGGAATATGGGAGGGAAAGTTAGCTGGCCTTTCTCCAGTTCATTATTGAACGCGTTCCGTTCATTCAGATTGAGACGACTTATTGATTGAAATATAGCTGCTCTTTCTTCCGATCCTGCAGTTTGAACTTCCGTCTGAAGAGCGACGGAGACATCATCGTTTTTCTCAGTCGTCTTGAACGAGTTTTCCAGACCTGCGGTCCAAGTATCCGCATAACTGCTGGAGTCTCTTGCCGAGCTGATCTGTGACGCTGCTTTCGGCGATAGTTCTTCTTGTGCCATAAGATACCCCCATTTCCGATTCAAATCATGCCGCGCGAACGTGCGTCAAAACATAACGATCGAGCGGCTGGCAATCGCTCGATCGAGTATGTCTGCTGTGTGTGTCTGGAGATTTGTCTCGATTGAAAGTCTAACTGGAATTTGTTGCCAAAGTATGTCGAGCTGAACGTTTGGCGCCCCGAAGTGACCGCCACCACTTC
>CAZISK010001103.1:0-2584 GCA_964541355.1 uncultured Candidatus Obscuribacterales bacterium | reverse complement strand
ACATTGGATCGTTTGAGGTTGGCACATGCTAACACTAGTGGGGATAGATGATGTTTGGGAACAGGAGCAGGAACATCATTTACTTGAGAACGCCTGGAGGGTGGCAGCCATTGGGCCATTTTGCGCACTTCTTCGGCTGGTCTTCTCGATCCCCGATTTATTTCATTGCTGCGGCCGTTGTGGAGGCGCTCCATATCCGAATTGACCAGCATTTCGCGTTCGTCAGCATATCCGTAGCCTAGCGCAGGAATTTCGAGCGAGGGATCACCGTAGAAATAATAGTGGTGGCGATTCTTAGATGCTTCATGCCGCTGGCCAGAGTCGGTCAGTCCAGTCTGTGTAAACTCACGGCCTCTAACCCAACGAGAAACTATCATTCCAGGAGGTACGTAGCCGAAAATGTCTATTACGGTGGCGATTGCCTCGTCAGAAGACTCTTGGTCTTGACGGTAGCCTTCTCTTCGCAAAGGAATTATTTTGGCCGCCGCGGCAGAAGATTTTGCATGGAGAGATTCAATGTTTGTTTTGACTCTAGAAACATAGTCAACAAAATTGCGATAGTGGCAATACTCATTACCATCATAAACATCGAGGATAAGCTTGTGCAGAGCTTCAGATGGAGACAGATATTCTCGTTCTTCTAAAACCTCAAGCGTCTTAGGACACAGCCAGGCAAATCCAGGCTGCAACGGTAATCGTAAGCCGAACCCGTCGCCTCCATCGGCCCCTAGGTTTGGAAATACTTCGAGCTGACCGTTTTCGACTTTAAAGCCATGAGCCATAAGCAGTTGGACAAGACCTGCTCGTAGCTGTCTGGTAGATACTGGTTCTTCGAAATAGATGTAAATGTACCAGCCACCACTGTCACTCGATCGATAAAGCGTATGGCGCTCCAGACCAGCATTTGAAAGGATTTCCAGAATCGTAGTCAGAGACTTTTTATTGTGATACTGGGAGCCGGAATCAATGTCAATTAAGCCGAATTGGGTGTGGTTAGCCGGTCTAGTACCTATGAAAAACCGTGGGTGAAGACACGCGATGGCTTTAAAAGCCTCTGATGGTTTGAGGCTCCAAGATTGACCAGTTTTGCTCTTAGCGGTAGCCCAGTGTCCATCTTCTCCAAAGGGTTTGAAAATATACCCCCAAGGATTAGGACAGAAAATGTCAAGAAAAGACTTCCGAAGAGTTTCATCTGGAAAGTATTCTTGGGAAGAAAATTTAGGTTGCCTGGAGCGGCCCGAGGTAGCGGGAATAGCAGTCATAGCCTGCCCTTTCATAGAAAAGGACGCACTTGACCGACACCGATCTATCGTTTATTCTTGGCGCAAATCAGGAAAGGCGACCAACCAAAAACCTGAAAGCAAATCGAATAAATAGTCCGGTTAAACGGTCTACAACTAAGTCGGCGAGAGCCGATTTTTTTGTTATGTCACAGCCGCACCCTCCTTCTTGCTGCGATTACTGCCGACAAGGCGGTGCGCGCACGAAGCAATTTTGGGTTTAAGGCTGCGCTGGCATATGTACTCTCGCAGGTGACATATGCGGTAGATATCGCCGGTGCAAATAAATCCTTTGCAATCGGAGAACACCATAAAATACGGCCGCAGATATTCGCAATGAGGCACCACGCATAATGGCAGCTCACGGGGTGATTATGACAAACGAAATTTGGCAATTTAGCCCCCAAAAGTGTGATGTTTAGGCATCATTGGATATAACAAAATTCCCCCAAAACGGTTACCCCTACTCGATTACATATCGAATGCAGCTACTTGAAAAGCACAGCCGTAATCGAATCGATATAGTGGCTCTTTGTATCGTCGATCATGATTTATCGCGAATAACAAAGGTAATTTCCTTTCCCAGGCGATCCAAGTATTTGCACAACAATTCGACACTGAATTTATCTATACGCAAAGCATAAATTTCCGATATTCGTGGCGGCTTCACTCCCAGCATTTCAGCTGACTCTTTTTGAGACCAGCCTCGCTGTTCAAGCTCTGCTTTGAGCGTCTTTACTAATTGAGTTCTCAACCAAAGGGCGCTGCCAGTATCACTGTCATAGCCAAGTTTCTTGAAGAGCTCTCTATGAGTTTCGATGTCAAATAGAGCCATCAGCCGACCTTTCCAAAAGTAGAGGGAGGCGCACGCCGACTTACGTAATTTCGTATGTTCAAGGGCGGGTCACGCGAAGGTCTCTTTCTTAGCAGTACCGACTCGGAACAATTTTTGTCTTGGAAAATAGGAAGCAACAACTGAGAAGAAGAACCATTTGCGGTCTCCTCTCTTCTATAGGACTGCTTTAGTATGGGTCCGTCTATTTGTGTGACAGGCAAAGAAGAAACACCATCCGAAGGGAGTGAAGAATCGTTGGCATTAGTAGCTACGTCGAATTCGAGTTCAAGCCCTACGAGTGATTCAGGTGTAAGAGCATATTTCCGGAAGTCAGAAATGAACAACTCAAGTGCACCCTTCAATGAAATCTCTTCACGGCGAACAATGGGGTGACCATTGGAATTTAGCCACGCAAATCCTTGTTGCAAAGGAAGTGGAATATAGCTCCCATCACCGGAAACTTCGAGAC
>CAZISK010001102.1:0-2588 GCA_964541355.1 uncultured Candidatus Obscuribacterales bacterium | reverse complement strand
GCCTCCGCTCGAAAGTAATTGGGCATTGCGGCTAAATGGCTCAGCCCCCGGCGGAACTCGGCCATGTCATTGTTGAGCAGCGATTGGCGCAGCAATTGCAGATTGCGAAATTCCGATTCTGTGCCTATGTTAGCCGGTCTTGATTCAAGATAAGAGCGCCGAGTCTCCCTCTCTTGCTCTTGCACATAGTACATGGGGTCCCGAGAGTCTGGAGCGCCATCCTTGTTGACAAGCTCGTAAAGAGCATAGACTGCCTGACGACCGGTCAGCTGTTTTTCTCCACTCGCGGTCATGTTCTGGACATCGCCATCGGCGAGATAAGCACAATCACCGCCCCTGCCCTTATTATGAACCCAACGATCTGCGTGCGCCGCTATTCGTCCTACATCGTCGAATGTCAAAACACCCCGCTTGATACCCGCATCACGGGCTAAGCGGTCGAGGTGGTCCTGGGTGATATCTCCTGTGACGCCGTAGTTTTTCCGGATGAAGTCTCTCGTTTCCTTGCCGATATCGCTTTCGAGTAGGGCGCCTGCGGATTCATTGCTGACGGTGTTTGTTCTGTCCGGATAGTTCGAATTCTTTATTGCTGCGTATGGCCAGGTTTCTCGAGCAAGACTGACTCGGTTGCTTCCTTCCAGTCGTCGTCCATCGGCAAGACCCCCGGTTTTAATGTTCTTATCTAGTATCAGCGATGGTGCTTCCGCCGCCTTCTTTGCAAGGTACTCGTCGACAATTTTCGCCGCCGCTCGCGCGTCCTCTACTGTTCCTGTATATACCGTAAAGTATTTAGAGTCCTGTCCACGTTCGCCGATATGATTCTCTGCGTACCTCGGTTCACCAGTTTTCGAATCCCTCTTCATCTCTTTGACTTCAAGATCAGTTTGTCGATCGTGGTATCTTTCGTCTCTATTGAGCGGATCTTTCATTTTTGCGTCGGAAACCAACTTTGCTAGCTTCTTCCCCTCTTCGGTTTTCGGGTTTTTGCTCAGGGCATCTGCCAGAAGAGGAATGACGTATCGATCCACGGCAGCGGCATCACTTGCCGATGTGGATGTGATGTGGAATTTTGCATCACCCTCAGTATGAGACTCTCGATCCCCAAAGTAAAACCAACTGTGACTGCGGATGAGTGGAATTTGAGTCTTTCCTCCGTCAGCAGAATACATTCTGATATCCTGGTTGCCGGTGTAATACCTGCCATTAGCGGAGCTGTTGGGCGTGCCGATTGTGACACCATCGGCATAAGTTCGATAGGTCATTTCCACATCTTTGTGCTCGACCGGGAACATGGGTGTTTCGAATTTGATGTCGACGCGTTTGACCGTTCTCGATACCTCCCCTGCTTGAGTGTCTCCCTTCAGGGGCCGGAGCTTGGAATTATCGCTTAATGCAAAATCGTCTGCGTTTACCTCGAAGTTGCCATCGACAATTACGAGCTTGGACTCGTCTATAGCGCTCTCGGGATCTCCTCTGTAGTAATAGAGCTGTTGCTTTCCGGTGCTCTTGCCTTCACTGTCTCTCGTTTCCACCTGGATTGACTCGAATCCGGCTTTAGCGTACCAGTCGGCAGTTTTCGCAGGGCGTGCCGTTGATTGGTCATGTGGAGACTTAATTTGAACGATCGTTTTTCCGTCCGATGTCGTACCTGCAACATATCCCCATTTGTTATCTATGAGAGCCTGGTCGCCGACATTCAGCCTAATCGCTTGATTGCCGCCGGTTTGGTTGGTTGGTCTCAACGTGGCGTCTTTTGTGGAAGGCTTAGTGTCGTTGCCGGATCCGGGCGTAGTATCGCTTTTGCTGCCAGGTCTGTCCGGTTGAGACTTTGGCGGATGAGGATGATCGGGAGGCGGAGGGATTGGACCAAAATCATCGGGCGATGCTGCCACTGGTCCTCTGTGGCGTGTGTCGCTGGAAGGCGGTTTGTTTATGCCACCGCCATCGGTACCTGTAGGGGATTTGGGCGGCAGAACAATGGTGTCACCTGGGTTTCCAGACGGCGTATTCGGCGGGACGGTGACGGTGTCACCTGGACTTCCAGCGGTCGCCCCAGCTTTCGGAGGGAGGACGACAGTGTCACCAGGACTTGCAGATGTCGCTACCGTTTTCGGCGCACTGACAACGGCGTCGCCTGGTTTTGCGGGTGCCGAACCCGTATTCGCAGAGAGGACGACGGTGTCACCTGGACTTGCAGCTGTCGCCCGCTCTCTCGGCGCAATGACAACGGTGTCAGATTCCGCCCTTGGGGCAGCTTCGTTGGTACCGTCGCCCGGTGGGCGTGTTGCGCCAGGCTCAACTGGTGTCAGCGCGCTGGCCTTCTGAGCGGCATGCCTGGAGATCTCCTTCAGGGTGTTGGTATCACCAACATCAACTCTCTCTTCACCTGGCCCGCGGTTGAGCGCTACAATCCCGACATCGCTTCTGACCTTCACCTCTTTCTGCGAGTCCTTTAGCTTTAACGTGAGTACCGACGCCGCCGGCTTTTGTCCAAAAGTTTTTACTTCCGCTGTCCAGCTGGAGTCTACCCCGACTTCTGCCAGAGCCGACTGGATGCCTTTCATCTGCGGACTGCCGCCCAGAATTCG
>CAZISK010001101.1:0-2595 GCA_964541355.1 uncultured Candidatus Obscuribacterales bacterium | reverse complement strand
CGAAGAGCGGGTTCTCATACCAGGTTCAGGTGCAGGTCCCGCAAGACCAGATTCGCTCGAAGGAAGACATCGAAAAGTTTCCAACCATGAACAGCAGCAAGAAAATTGAGATGGCGGAATACAAGGACCGTCTCGAAGACCCTGATACCGACAAATTCTATCCGGGTAACCATACACGAAGGCTCCAGCACCCTCTCATAGGCGACGTCGCCAAGGTCAAGTATGGTGTCACCGACGGTGAGTTCGACCGCTACAACATGATGCGCACGGTCTCCATTACGGCCAATCTCGAAGGCAAGGACCTGGGTCGTGTGGGCGAGTCTGTGAAAGACGCGGTGCACCGCTGCGGCAAGCCGCCGCAGGGAGTGTTCGTGCAAGTGGCAGGACAGATCCCACTACTCGAAGACACTTTCTTCCACCTTCTGACCGGATTGCTGCTGGCGGTCGTCGTAATCACGCTCATGTTGCTTGCCTACTTCCAGCAATCGAGAATAGTGTTGATCGTGATGTCGACTACGCCGGCAATTCTTTTGGGCGTGCTTACCTCGCTCACCATTACCGGGACTACGCTCAACGTTCAATCTTTCATGGGCGCGATCATGGCAACCGGCGTCGGAATAGCCAACGCGATCCTGCTCATTGTTTTTGCAGAACAGAGTCGCGTCGAAGGAATGTCTGCCAAAGAGGCGGCCATTCACGGAGCGCAAAGCCGGATGAGACCAATCTTGATGACCTCAATCGCGATGGTGGCAGGTATGGTCCCGATGGCTATATCAGAAGGTCAGAGCGCGTCATTAGGTCGCGCAGTCATCGGCGGATTGACTATGTCCACTCTCTCCGTGCTAACTATTCTTCCCCTCGTCTACGCAATTGTTCAAGCGAATGCATCCATCAAACTCAATTCACTGCACCCTGACGATCAAGGATTGTAGGTAAGTAAAATGACAAGCGATCACGAAATTCCAGAAGCACCGGAGCCCACTACCGAGATCGACTCAGCGAAGCTGGGTGAGATCTTTACGATAAAGAACATTCTCTTCGCACTGGTGGTGGTGGCGCTCGCAGGCGTGGCATTTTTCTTTCTGTGGGAGCGCAAAAACAGACCACTAGTCAACGAAGACGATAACAACGAGGCCGTCGTCTCCATAAATGTTGTTCCGGTCGTGAAGAAGGTCTTGTTCCGTGAGGATCAATTGCCCGGTGAGATCGAGGCTTACCAGGATGTTCTGATTTACCCGAAGGTGCCCGGTTTCGTCAAAGAGATCAATGTGGACCGCGGATCGATGGTCAAAAAAGGGAAGCTTCTGGTTCGCATGTACGCGCCGGAATACCTGGCCAAAAGACATGAGGCAGCCGCTAAGGTTGCCGCAGCAAAGGCGGCTTTGGCTAGCGAAGAGTCGAAGTTGCAAGACTTGAAGGCAGAACTAGACAAGCGCAAAGCAAATCTCCTTGCAGACCAGTCAACGTATCAGCGTGTCTATGCGGCATCGCTCGTTCCTGGTGTGATTGCCGACAACGATGTCGTTCAGTGGTCGCAAACAGTCCAGGCTGATCGGCAAGAGGTCAATTCGGTTATCAAAAGAGTAAATGCCAAAGATCACGAAGTCTCCATGCGGCATGAAGAGGTCGATGCGATGATCAAAGCGTTCGAAAGCTTTGCCGACTTCGCATCATATCTGGAAATTTATGCACCTTTTGATGGCTACGTGACCGACCGAAAGATGCACGTGGGCAGTTTCGTCGGACCTGATGGAACGGGCGCCTATCCGCCAATTTGCAGATTGAAGCAGCTCGATCTACTGAGAATTATTGCGCCAGTTCCGGAGGAGTTGGTTGGCGGGGTGATCATCGGATCCGAGGTCGAATTCACGGTCTCATCATTCCCCGGAACGCGCTTCAAAGGGACAGTTGCGAGGATAAGCAACAGTCTGGATAAAGAGACAAGAACGATGCCGGTTGAGCTCAACTACCTCAATCCGGATTTCAAAATCGTGCCGGGCATGTTCACGAAGGTTTACTGGCCATCTCGCAGACAGGATACGAGTTTGTTCGTCCCGGTTTCCGCAGTTGTGTCGACACCGTTGAGCACATTCGTGTGCAAGGTAGACAACGACCGTATCGACTGGGTAAACGTGCGCAAAGGCGAGCTTATGGACAACCTGGTCGAAGTATTCGGCGACCTCACAGCCGGCGACATGGTGGCAGAACAGGGCAGCGAAGAGCTGATCAACCAATCAAGAGTAAAGCCCGTCGGTAAGCCGCTCAAGGTCAGCGCTAGCCCGGTGGGCGGTCAGGCTGTGGCGAAATAGCAGCGTTCAGATTGGCAAGCTGGCAATGACCCTCGCATTGGGAGCACCGTCAGCCGGCGCAATAAATTAACTGTAGTGCTCAAGAGGCTTGCACTATAATAAGACCATAGGTTGCCAACAAAACAAGGAGGCGGCCATGGGACAAAGCAGAGACAGCGATTCCACGCAGCCCATTCCCAGACGGGCTGTACTAAAGTTAATCGCGAGCGCACCTATTGGCTTGGCTTTTGCGCTGACATTGTCGCCATTAATGCGTTACTTCAATCCAACAATGAGACCGTACGAT
>CAZISK010001100.1:0-2597 GCA_964541355.1 uncultured Candidatus Obscuribacterales bacterium | reverse complement strand
AGCATCAATGCGAGCCAATCGCGACGCACAACCCTGCTATAAGGTTCGCCCTCGAACCGCGCGCTGCACATGCTCGAATCAAGCAAAATCGGGAGCAATGTCAAAGACGAATATCGTCCCTGGCTTCTGTTTATGTCTGCTATTGCGCATTCCGCCGCTGACGATATCCCAACCGCGTTGACGCAAGCCGATCAGGTGCTCGAACTAATCGAATTCTCCGCGCTCACCGGAGGAATAGAAATGCGCACCGTCTCTGAGCCATCACAATTTCATCGAAGCAAGATTCGCTTCGACAATCGAGGAATACTTGATCTGCTGTTCTGGCGGCAGTCCGGACAGTTCAAGAACTTCCGATAATTCTCTTCTCATGCTACCTGCTAGCGCCTCAGCGAAGTCAGTTATCGTCGATCTCTCGAGTCCACAGCGACTGGCAATCGCTGCGAAGTCTTTTATCTTTAGTTTGTCGTTCTTACCGTTCACCGGAAAGGCAAAACGATCTCCCGGAAGGTGAACGCGTGTGTTGACCAAATCGTAGAGCGGTGAATATGCTACCGTATCTGGTGCCGGCGTTCCTCCTAATTGGCCGGGACGCAACCACATTATGATGGAGACATTTTTTGCGTGAAGGTCTCCATTGCCCACGATCCATGAGAACAAGAGATGCTGTACGTACAAAGCGAGTTGATCCGGCGCTAACCCAGCCGCTATGAGTCCATCCGCTACGCGCTCAGCGGATGTATCGTATTTGTCTTGCCGGTACAACTTGAGAAGAGACCCGGCATCCTGTTGTAACGCCAGCCGAAGCAATTTATCCGGATTGTTCAGCCGCTGCCTGGGCGGAATGTCATATCGTTCGATAAGAAGCGCTCGACCAGGGAAAAGTGACTTTCCTCGAATCTCGACTTGCTTGACCGCAGCCGTTGATAATCCAGCGCGCCGCGCCAACTCCATAGTAGCCCATTCATTTTCCACCAGGTTGGGAAACAGAGGTGATTGATATTTGAGAATGTAAGAACAGGAATTATTGACGGTGCCGATTCTCAACACCGGCTCTTTACCCTCAACTTCTTCAAGACTGATGGGAAGCTTAGGTTGCACACCAGAAATGCGCATTGGACCTTTCTTCCCCAGGCTGCGGAAGAGTTCTTGCAAATTGGTGTGCTTGGCGATTTCGCACCGAACTCTCATTGTTATTTTTTGTGGTGATGCAATTTGCGAGAGTGGCTTTTCCAGAGTATCGAAAACAAGATCACGGGCGTCGAAATCACTTGTTCTGAGAGTCAAGTTGGATAAATACTTCTGCGTTGTCGCGAGCAATGCAACAGTATCTTCTTTGGCAAGTTTAAAAGTTGCCTGAAGCTGGCTCTCAGTCCACCCCTCGGGCAGCAAATTCTCGAAGAAAGCGGGCATTCTTCGACTTTCAAATATCTGGTTCAATGGCAACTCATCACACAAGGCGACTTTCCAACCAGGCGAATACTCAAACTTGAATTCGCTGGTTTGCAGTGCTGTCAGGTGTCCAACTTCCCATCCGTAGAAATAGACGGCAAAGTGATTGCTTTTTGCTATCTGAAGTCCTGCACCAACAGACTGATCCTCACAGAGTTGCACGAATTTCCAGTGTTCAGACTTCAGTTCGTTGCGAACGGCAAACGCTCCAGCGCGCTCGCGGTCCATCGAACTAAGATTTCCAATCAACTCGATGACTTTATGCTCGGGCAGAAGTTTCTCGGGATATTGCTTTGCCGTTGCAATGCACTCAAATACAGCCTGCAACGGGCTTGACACACTCACGCGCACCGGCTCAGGGTCGGCAGAAAGTCTCGGCGCAATCATTGTAGGCGCTTCCAGATGTTCTACCTCCGGGTATTTGATATCCGGCATTCGCACAATCTTGATGCCGGGTAGCATTAGAGGCACATATTTATGGCTGAATCCGGACAGGAAAATCTTTCCGTTGATCGGAGCCAGAGTTGCTGCCGTACTGTGCGAAAGATGCCAGTTCGGCTGAAGTTTTCCGATAACCGCGAGGAGATTTTCCAGTATCAACTGTTCCGGGTCAGTCTCGTGGTCGTCAGTGTAGACATCACGTGCTATTCGACGAAGAACTCCACGCGCCGCAGCAGTTCGAATCGCCGATTTGTCGTTTGACGTGGTGCCAATGAATACGGTCATAGTTAAAATATAGCGGATAATACAGGTATTCATTATTATACATGGCGAAAGCGCTACATAATGAAACGGTTGCAACATTCGGTTTAAATGTAACGAAAAAACCATGTATAACTGCCTACGGACGGCAAAAGCGCTACATTTTGACCATTAATGGCCGCACGCTAGGCACTCGCTCCGGCACCGTAACTTACGGAATTCCGCGAATGTCATGAGTTTGGTCTGCGGGCAGTCGAGTCGAGCGAGAGTCGCAACCCTAGCCGATTTCGGCGAGTATCGGGCTTATTTTTAGCTGATCCAGACGAGTTATACCGTAAGTCTTTACCAGGCACCGACCAGACCGGTCGCCCGAATTTTTAATCGTCGCGGCGCTTCCGGCGCGCTTCGGCGATTTCTTTCTCGACCGCCTCGGCTTCCTTGACCTT
>CAZISK010001099.1:0-2602 GCA_964541355.1 uncultured Candidatus Obscuribacterales bacterium | reverse complement strand
TTAATTCCCCCTCTGTAGCGGCACCACAAGTGGTATCACACCGGCTGAACACTGAGTCGCAGAGCCTGGGCCATCCAGGTGTGCAACTCTTCTTTTGCCCGGTGTTGTCAAGCGCACTGTTGATATTGTGAAATTGCCTGTAAGTACTTTGCGAAATGAGTTGGAGCATGCAAAGAAGGGCTGTGACCGCAATATCAAAAGCTCCGTTACAACGTCCTCTGTTGACGCAATCACGGCTGGGCTAATGCTCTCGCAGGTGCGCTAATTCTATATAATTCCGCTCATGACAATTGTGTTTGTATCTTAACACTCGTAATACTCCAGCATTTCAACATTCCGCCGGGATGACAGGTGTTTCAAAAATCTTTTGATCTTTCGAGTAGTTAGAGTTAGGGTGAACATACTCCATTTTGTTTTTATTTAGTTTCTCGCCTTAACGGAACAAAGTTCTCGCTGCTGACTTAATCTCAAAAAGCTCTGACATTAGCTTGTCTTGGGTGAAACCAAGTAAGCGTTTGAGCTTTTCGAAAGTAGGTTAGGGGTTTAAACGAGTTGGCTTTGTGATCGCTTGGAAACTCGTTGTTTCCACGGTCGCGTAGGAGTGCCGTTAGCGTATCGAACGCAGCTTCGTTAGCTGCAAGAAGGGCTAGTCCATGACTACTCAAGTATCATCGCTTCAGTTTTTCGCTAATGAAGCTCCTCACGACCAGGTTCGGGACTTGGTGTTGCCGGCGAAAGTCGGCAATGGAGGCTATCTTGGCGAGCTTCTCCATAGTCGACCTGCGCGTCTGCGCCGACTCGACACGGGACAGCATCTCGATGTGCAGTTCAACAAACCGGCGGCGGCGATGGCGTTTCGACCGGTCGATTCTACGGCGGTAAATGCCGAGCGCAATTACGAAGTTGCGCTGGCTTACGGCGAAGTGTCGGCCAAGGTCGAGCGTTATGACATCTCGCTTGGTACGTTCCTCGAGCCTATCTGGTTTCCTCGCGCTCAAGCGGTTGAGTACAGCCAGCAGGGCGACAAGCTCGCCGTCGGTGGCGGTACTGGACGCTTGGGCGTTTGGCAGCTCAACAGTGGGCACGGGAGCAAAGAGCTTTTCACAATCGAGATCGCCAAGTCGGCGATTGTGCGCATCGCTTTTACCGGCCATGGCGAGAGCGTTTACGTTCTCACTGCTGGCGGTGCCGCTTTCCGAGTTGAGCTTGCCGACCTCAAGGTCACCAGCTGTGCGATTTTCGATCCGGCAGAGGATGACCTCGACTTCGAGTGCTGGGCGCATGCTCTGCATCGCGATGCTCGACTCGGCGTCCTGGCTGGTTCTGTGAATCGTAAAGCGGGTCGCTGCAAGGTCTGGCTCATCGCTCTCGACGGCGGGCGTCCTCGCGCGATCTTGACAGGACACAAGCGCTACGTGCGCCGAGTCCAGTTCATCGGCAAGGATCAGCTCATCGTGTTCGGAGATCAGGGTGCGGAAGTGTACGACCTATCGACGAAGACGCTTTGTCGGATGACGGCGAAAGGGGATGCTCTGCGTGTTGCATACGCGGCTTTCCAATTCGGCACTTCCGCAGTCGTCTTCGGCTCTCGTACGTCGTCTTGAGCAATCCGGAGGCGCTCGTCGCCTCCGGCTCGGATTTCATTCAGCGGCCATCATGCCGCGTTCATACAGCCATTTCATAGCTACTAAGCTTAGAAGGGACGAGCACCAATGGACACAACGGTGGTCATTGTTTTTGCTCTGGCTGGTTTGATTGGGCTTGCCGCCCTGGGTCGGTGGTACAACAGACGTGCAGCAACGGAGCGGTGGCGCCGCCAAGAGATGTTGCGCCACAGCATGGCTGACAAGCCCAAGCCGCCCGCCAATGCACCTAAGTCCGCACCCAAGGCGACGCCGCCCGCAGACAAGCTTTCTGCCAAGACCAAGAAGGAGTCACCGTCCGGCGATGCTATCCCGGTCAACGGTGCGTGGCTCCATCAGATGAACAACAGCACCGAGCCCGACCCGATTTTTGGGTCGCGGACTACGGTGCGTCAATCGCTCGAGCGAGCTAAGGCCGCCATGGCAGCCTGCAGCGCCGCTCGTAAGCGCCATGCCAAGGATGAGGCGGAGGAGCAGTGCCAGCTCGCGCTGACTGAAGTTCATAGCGGACTTCGGCGCGACCACTGGTATGCTGCCGAGGTCCTCAATATGCTCGCGTGTCTGCGCTACGATCACGGCTTCTACACAGAAGCTCGTGATATCTGGCAAGAGGCAGAACAGATTTGCGAAGAATGGCCAAAGCAAACCGAAGAGGTGCTGAAGACCGTTCGCAACAACCTGAAGCAGGTGCGCGGGACGCTCGGTTTCTGAAATCGGCGTCGTGAGCTTCCAGATTGATTCGGGGGAGGAGGTGCGGATGTTAGCCCACCAAACGGGTTTGTCATTCCATGAGAGAACTGCAGGACGAGTTGTCCATGCCGTTTTCTACATGGAGTGATGAACTCTTCCTCCGTCAGCCATTACTATTAATGCATATAGTGGATAACAGTCATTTTTCATTTGTCGAGGATGTCAAAAGATTAGTTGAAATAAGTGATGAACCGCACTGTGGGCTGCAC
>CAZISK010001098.1:0-2604 GCA_964541355.1 uncultured Candidatus Obscuribacterales bacterium | reverse complement strand
GTGTGAATCGAATAGACTCTATCGAGAAGTGATCGTTGGGCAGAACCAAGCAATCATACCGGATATAGTCGAGGGGAAAATTGATACCACCTATCCAAAAGCCCTTTCGTAACCTGGTTCGCTTGTTGGCGCCGCTAACTGCTGTCATTTTCGTTCAATTCATTGATTCCACGATGGCGTCGGCTGAGGAGCACCGACAAAAGCGGGTTAAGAGTTACTCGCGATCTGAAGTCTCGCTCAAGTCGCAGATAGACGACTTAATGATTCGCGGTCAGTTTGTACCAGCCGAGAAGCTGCTGAAAGAGGCATTGCAGAAGGCCCCAGACAATCCCGACCTACTCGAGGCGATGGCTACTGTAAGTCTGTCTGTAGGCGAAAACCAGCGCGCCGACACCATGAGCAAGCGCGCTTATGAACTAGCACCACAAAAGGACAAAATCGTCAGTACGAGGCTGACCGTGCTGCAGACCCTAAATCGCCCAGACGAAGTTCATAGAATTCTCGAGACTAGACTTGATCGAGAGATCTCCAGCGTCGAGGAACTTTATGCTGATGTGTTGATGCTGGACAGTCTGAGAAAGAAAGCATTGGCTCGGAAGTTCATAGACAGCAAGATTCCTGCTCTGGGGCCCCTGAAAACGGCTGAGGCTCGCCGTTATTATGCTCTCTCTCTACATTTTTCCGGGCAAAGCGAAAAGGCGTTACCGATTCTAAAGGCTTGTCTCAAAGAATGTCCCGAATGTCCTGACTATTATCATCATGTCTCCGGCGTACTGTGTGGGCTGCAGCGCTATGCCGAGGCGCTATCCGTGTGCCAAGGGGGAATCAAGAAATGTCCGACTGACCAGTCTCTTGTGGAAATGAGAGCAAACATTTACAGGTTACAGAAGAAAGATGCCGAGGCGATCAGAGATTACTCATCACTTCTTTCAATAAAGGAGAAAGCCGCCAATCGTCTTGCCCGAATGCTTATCTACCAACACACCGGCGACGATGAGAAAGCCTGTTGCGACTCAGAGATTCTAGGCAAAACCAATCCACGTTCATCAAATTTGTCGCGGACAATAGTTATTCGTTTGAAACAAAAAAAATGGCTGAAGGCTGCCGAAGATCTGGACACTGGTATTAGATATCATGTTGTACAACCAGATTTAGCCTACGATTGGATTACTGAAAACGTTTCCGCCAACAGTCCTGATTCTCATCAACTCGATGGGCTGATCGCTCGTAATGTTAGACTCGCTCCCCTCTATGTCATTCGAGGAGTACAGAGGCGTGAGCGAGGTAGACCAATTGAGGCATTAGATAACTTTGATAAGGCAATTCAGTTTCAACCGCTCTGGAACACTGCTCTAGATCCTGTCAAGATAAAGATAATCTCTGAATTTACCACAGATGAGATCACTAAGTTAATCGGCAGAAGCCGTGCTGATAAGCAATTTCACGAGGTTCTTTCGGGCAGGTATTTTCGACAAAAGCAGTATGGAGACGCTCTGCGTGAGCTTGACTTCACCTCTCCCGAGAAGGCATCTGATCCAATGCCCTTGCAGCGAAGAGCAAGATGCTTGTGTGAGTTAGGAAAGCGAAGTGAGGCGATTAAAGACCTGGACATACTCGTGGAAAAGTGGCATCAAATCGGCGACATAAAAGTGAGGGCCGCTTTGTTGCTGAAGACGGGCAATAACGAACGCGCGGCCGAAGAGTTCGCTAAATTAATCAAGAAGGAGCCCGACATACCGCGCTATTACTTCAACCGGGCCAGAGCGCTCGAAGCGCTTGGACGTGTAGAGGAAGCACAGCAGGTCAGACAGGCTGGTCGAGCGGTCTTAGATAGCTGGAAACAGATGACGCGGTAGATTGGAGAGCTCGCGCCTCAAGCGCTTGAAGGTGTTCCCGGACTTTCATGCCGAAGGATCCGACGGAAAACAGCGCTAGTAATGACGAAATTGGCAATGGCAGAGTTGCGATCGCCGGATTGTTCCACGGCAACAAATTCCGTTTGTAGTAGCTTACCGAGCCGCAAACATTTTGCAAACTCCTTCAGAGACAATTCTGTGGACTTCTGAGGCGAAGGCAATGAGCGAAAGAGACATTCTGAGCAAACCAGTGGCAATCGTTGGATCTATCCTGTCGTCGTGTGCCATGGATCTGTACAAACAAAGCAAGACGAGCACAGCCACACCTCCGCAAGCAGAAACGGAGTCTGAAAGCCAAGCTACGGGAAGCGATAAGACTCAACAAAAAGGAATCGGTTCGGATGAGCAATCAGGCGAAAATCCGCTATTGCGCGAAATTAAGGGTCCACCTGCGCACACTGGTGACTTTTCGACAGCGTCCGAGTTCTCTTACAAGCCCGATGCCAAGTTCGACGTCGCCTTATCGAGAGATGGAGAGTCGAAACCCCGCATTACCAGAGTTAGTAACGAAAAACTGGGATGTGATTGTAGTTTTCAACTTCAATACAGTGATGAAAAAACTTCTGAGCGTCTGGAGCTAAAACGGCTCACTGCACAGTCCGACAAACTCTCAATTGGCTACGCTATCGAAAGCAAAACAAAGGGCTCCGATGAATTCGTAATTCGTTTCTATCAAAAGAACGCGGAA
>CAZISK010001097.1:0-2605 GCA_964541355.1 uncultured Candidatus Obscuribacterales bacterium | reverse complement strand
TTTGAGTCAAACCAGATCTGAGATCAGCAATGGCAAGCTCCAGATCTCCACGGTTCTCTCTGATGTCCGCGATGCGAAGATACGGTTCTGCGTTTTCCGGTTTGATCAAAATGGACTGTTGATACTCTTTGAGAGCGGCAACTTCATTACCCTGTCTTTGATAAGCTTCGCCCAAAGCCATGCGAACCGGCCAACTGTTTGGAAACTGATAAAGCGATGTATTCAACTCTTTGATAGCGTCGTCGACTCGACCCTCTTTCAAGAGCGTGGCGCCCAGACCGAAGTGAGCGCTGGAGTTGCCGGAATTGAGATCGATCGAGCGGGTGAAGTTTTCCTGGGCTTCCGCCAGACTGTTCTCCAATAGTTTGATATGACCCAACTGATTGTAAGCATTGGAATGCTGAGGGTCGAGCGAAATCGCCGTGCGGAATTCGCTGGCGGCCTGATCGGCTTTGCCCTGCTCTTTGTATGTTTGACCGAGAGTGTAGTGGGCCTCGGCAGAAGCCGGTGCCAGGCTTACCGCACGTTGCGAGTACTCTTCGGCCTGCTTGAGGAATGAATCTTTGTTGTCCCGGATTGTGCCGGACGACGATTGCAAGCGATTTAGTATGATGGTTGCTTTTCCGGCATATGCCATGGAGTTATTGGGATCCTGGCGCAAAACGCGCTCGAACATCTCTTCGGCACCGTCGAGCTTGAACTGCTTCGCAAGCGCGACACCAAGTCCAGCCATTGAGTTGACATCGGCGGGATTGCTGACGAGCGCTTCGCGAAAGGTCTCTTCAGCTTCCGGGTACTTGCCCTGAGAGAGCAGTTTATCGGCCGGTCGAGCGTTGTGCTGGATACCACCGGTCAGGTCGATATCCGGAGAGGCGCTTTTCTTCACTTCCGTGTATGAACTTGAATAAGAGCCGCTGCCGGAGTAAGTACCGCCGCCCGGAACTGGAACTTGTGCTTCGGTAGATCCGGCCAGGAGCCAGCTCATGGTGAGGGTCTGAGTCCCAATCAGTAGGTTACGTTTGAGCTTCTTAGACACGACATTTCTCCTAACTTTGAAATTCGAACCGACAAAACGCGCTGGTGGGCGAATTTAATCGCATGAACGGACCAAGGGTCGAACACGCAGGTGTCGCCAAAAGAGTTCGCGGCGATAAGATTCTATACAAATAAGCCTGGCTTATCATTGAGCCAGAACTAATCAAGCCGCCCGCCACGCCAAAACCATACAGCTGGGAAAACCGCTCTGGTGGTCGAGACAGCCTCCCGGTATTGCTTGCACGGGGTTTGCGGCAGACATCCCGACACGGAAAAGCTGCTTAATGAATGTATACGCGTATTTGCGTACTCCTTTAGAGCGATTTACAGGTGAAAGGGAGCGGTTTACACTGGATTTGGCGGCTCATCACGACTTTTGGTCGATCTGGCATTCGGCAAATTTTTGCTTTGCTTACTACGCTCCTGAAAAAAGTTGCAGACTGACAATTATTTTTGGGCATAAGCCTGGAAGACGTCATCGGACTCAATTTTCGAGGCATTGGCAATAGTGCAAAAGCAGCTTTGCTGATTGGTATCACCAGCGGTGGCTACCGCAGAGGAAAAATGGATCTGGAAAACCAACCACAAGATCAGCCTCGACAGGATAAAAAGGTGTTAGCCCCGGAGTTCAAGCCTGCGGCAAAATTTCCGCGCGAGGCCTCCGGTACATTTGCCGGACGGTATGAGATCGTCGAGAAAATCGGCATCGGCGGCATGGCAGCGCTGTACAAAGTAAGAGATGTAATTGCAGGAGAAGAGCTGGCTATCAAAATCATCAGGCCGGAGATCGCCAGCAACGATGAGATTCACAAGCGTTTTCGCCAGGAAGCCCGAGCGGCTCGTGACCTCAATCATCCCAACATAGTAAGTGTTCACGCTTATGACATTTCCGACGGCGTGCCATATATCATCATGGACTTCGTAGACGGCATCGACCTCGGTAAGGTGTTGAGAAGGTCAGGTCCACTGGCGATACCACTGTTCTTCCCGATTTTCGTGCAGATCACAGGCGCCCTTGTCCATGCTCATTCTCGGGGCGTTGTTCACCGCGACGTAAAACCGAGTAACATTCTGGTCACCACGACATCCGAAGGCGAGGTCAGGGTGAAGTTAGTCGACTTCGGCATTGCGAAGTTGCTCTATCCTACGGCTGGTGATGAGGATACGCATGTTCTCACGCAACCGGGTCAAACGATGGGCAGTCCATCCTACATGAGCCCTGAACAAGTGCAGGGCAAAATTGTCGATGCCCGCTCAGACATCTATTCACTTGGTTGTGTCATGTTCGAGGCCGTTGCAGGACGCCTGCCGTTTGTCGCGGACAGCGCTCTGCAGTTGGCGATGAATCATGTTTATAATCAACCGATCAATCTCAAGAAGGTGGCTAAAAACTGCCCACTTCACCTCGATCGCATCGTCTCCCACTGTCTTGAAAAGGAGCCGGATGACCGCTATCAGAACATGTTCGATCTGCGCTCCGATCTGCAGTTGATTGCCCAGGGGAAAGAGCCGCTGTTGCGAACCG
Organism: uncultured Candidatus Obscuribacterales bacterium; assembly: GCA_964541355.1. Lineage (GTDB taxonomy): Bacteria > Cyanobacteriota > Vampirovibrionia > Obscuribacterales > Obscuribacteraceae > JADYXR01. Next base: position 45 of record CAZISK010001097.1, on the reverse strand, counting down.
CCAACACGACCAGCTCCACTCCAATTCATGAAGATTGGCTGGAGG
>CAZISK010001096.1:0-2608 GCA_964541355.1 uncultured Candidatus Obscuribacterales bacterium | reverse complement strand
AGTTCGGGCTTTCGATGAGACTGCCAGAACCGCTTTATTTGATGCCACCAGAGAAGCTGCCCTTACAAAAGAGGATCTGGCGGACATCATGAACGTTGGAATTGAGGAGCTTCTAAGACTTAGATTCGAATTGCCCGGATTCACAACGATTCTCAGAACAGCTCAATACGCAAGGACTCAAGTCAATCGACAAGTCTATGCACAAGTGGCTACAGAACTGGGAAACACAGGCAGGGAACTAATAGATGCTTTACTAAAAGTACATCCTGGTAGAATCAGATCAGACTGGGAAACTCTGAAAAAAGAGCCTGGTAAGCCTACAGTAAAGAACATTCGTGAACTGGTAACTCAGATTGAATGGGTCAAAAGTTGGTATGTGGACCTGCGGGCGCTGAGTAAACTACCAGACGTAAAGCTTCGGCATTTCGCAGCTGAGGCAAGGAGCTTAGATGCAGCTCGAATGCAAGAATTAGAGCCCAACAAACGCTATACGTTGGCTTCCTCCCTCTTAAAGATTCAGGCGGCGCGCCGGATAGATGATCTCGGCGAAGTGCTCATCAGGCGGATTCAGAAAATTCATACCAGCGGCAAAGAAGCTCTCCAAGAATATAGAGCCCGGCATCAGTCTGAAACAGATATTCTCATTGGCAAGCTGCACAATATTCTGGTGGCAATGCGGGACAACGAAGGTACAACTCGTCTAAAGGCAATTGAAAACGCTGCTGGCAATGATACTGAGCAATCTATTGAGCGCTGCGAATCTCATGCCGCTTACGCTGGTGATAACTATGCTCCCTTCCTTTGGCGATTTCACAAAGCTCACAGGAATGTGCTGTTCAGGCTGCTTGACCACATTCAGCTCGCCTCTACATCAACTGACAAATCTACTGAAGCAGCTATTCGGTTCATAATAGCTCACCGTACAAGCAAGGCAGATCGTGTAGAAACCGAAGAGCTAGAGCTTTCCTGGGTTTCAGATAAGTGGTGGAAAGTACTCTCAGAGCAACAAAAACAAAAGAACGATGGAACGGTGAACAGGCGTCATTTTGAAGTCTGCGTGTTTTCCCAAATCGTGCACGAACTAAAAAGTGGTGACCTGTGTATACCTGGAAGTGATCAATATTCAGATTACACAGACCAGCTCATCTCCTGGACTGATTTTGAAAAGTCTGCAAATAGCTACTGTGAACAGGCTGGGCTACAGCGAGATAGTGCGCTTTTTATAGCGGATCTTAAGGACCACCTCATACAAATCGCTGAATCGGTGGATAGAGAATTTCCAGACAATGAGTCTCTGCGAATTGAAAATGGTGAGCCAATCCTTAGCAAGGGTGAAAAAAAGAAAGTATCCCCATATATTGCAAAGCTGGAACAGTTCATTGAGGAGCGGCTTGAACCAATCAATATCCTTGATGTTCTTGCCGACAGCGAACACTGGCTCAACTGGACAAGACACTTGGGTCCTGTTTCTGGACACGACGCCAAACTAGATAATCCAAAACCGCGTTATGTTACCACCGTGTTCGGTTATGGCTGCGGTCTCGGTCCAACCCAGACGGCGCGGTCACTGAAACTAATGGACCGCAGACAAATAGCTTGGATTAATCAGCGTCATATCACCGACGACGCTCTAGGCAAGATAATCACTGAGGTCATCAACAAGTACAACAAATTTACCCTTCCAAAAGTATGGGGTTCCGGTAAGAGTGCCTCCGCCGACGGTACCAAGTGGGATCTGTACGAGCAAAATCTTCTGTCGGAATATCACATTAGATATGGTGGCTATGGCGGTCTCGGTTACTACCATGTCTCTGATACCTACATCGCTCTCTTCAGCCACTTCATTCCATGTGGAGTCTGGGAGGCTGTCTACATTTTGGATGGCTTGCTTAAGAATGAGTCTGATATCCAGCCTGACACCCTTCACGCCGATACGCAAGGACAAAGCACTCCGGTATTCGGACTTGCTCATTTGCTTGGCATAAAACTGATGCCTAGAATTCGGAACTGGAAAGATCTAAAGCTGTTTCGACCCAGCAAAGACACTCAATACCAGCATATTGACGGATTATTCACCGACACCATCGACTGGCAGATCATTGAAGACCACTTCTCCGATATGCTCAGAATAGTGCTCTCCATAAAAGCCGGTCGTGTTAGTGCCTCCTCGATTCTCAGAAGACTTGGAACGTACAGCCGTAAGAATAAGCTCTACACAGCATTTGCTGAGCTTGGACGTGTTGTAAGAACTATCTTTCTCTTGAAATACATTTCGGATACTGAGCTTAGATCAACTATTAATGCTGCGACTAACAAAAGCGAACAATTCAATGATTTCATCCAGTGGATCAGATTCGGCGGTGATGGAAGAATTCAAGAGAATGACCGCGACGAGCAACGCAAGCTCATCAAGTACAATCATCTCGTGGCTAACTGTCTGATTTTCCACAACGTCTGCTCACTAACTCGGCTACTGGGCCAGCTTGCAAATGAGGGATACGAATTCGATGAGGAAACAATCGCACAAATTAGCCCCTATATTCGTAAGCACGTGAACCGTTTTGGTGATTACGTCCTCAACATGGAACGGGGACAACCATTGCCAACC
>CAZISK010001095.1:0-2617 GCA_964541355.1 uncultured Candidatus Obscuribacterales bacterium | reverse complement strand
CGAAGAGCTCAATCACCGAAGAGCTCAACCACCGAAGAACCCAATCACCGAAGAGCTCAACCACCGAAGAACCGCTCAGAGAGCGACGCACCACTGGGAGCGCCAGCGTCCCGCTGGCATATAAAAGCCCTGATCGGCGCACGTACTCATTAGCTTGCCTCAGCCGGCTGGTCTGTTCCAGCATGACCACTAAAGTCGTTATCCAACAGGTCCTGATTAAGCTATCGAAATGTCACCGGGATGCCATTTACGCTCGATATTCTCATCCAATACCGGAAGAGCAAAACACATGTTCAACACTGCTTGCAGAGATTCGCTCTGCCGGTTGAGCACTGCCTTAGGAGGAGTCCAACATGGCTGTAAACGACGGATTACGCAGCGATAGTCCTGCTTATTGGCACCCTCAAATCTTCGACGGCAGTCACGGTTTGTTCTCATTTCCCGAACTTTTTAGCCCGACCGATTGCGAGAAAGAAAGTCTAGTGTCAAAAGCGTTTTCCGGTCCTGTTTCTTGTGTTCCACGCCTCGAGCTGTACACTGGCGTTGAGGCGATGGAAGAAAAGGCTCCCGAGGCTGCTCAACCAGGCGATAAAAGGTTGATCTCCGAAGTCTTTGATCGAAGACTAAGAAAAATCCTGGAAGATGAAGATGTACAGAAGTATCTGAATACACCCTCACTACTTCGACAGGAGCCAACCGCGGCTTCGCGAGATCGGATCAAAGAGCTGAAGGAGATCGTGTCTTTCAGTATCAAGACGGCAAACATCTTGAAGGAGGCCTGCCCCTGTAAGGAGTTGGCTGATAAGCTGTTTCTCGATCCCCAGACCGGTGAAGCATGCGGTGTGCCGGACCTGGTGAAACGGTTCGAAGACATCAACAAAAAAATACTTGACCTGCACAGATCAGTAAGTGATCCGGAAGCGTACAAGAAGGAGCTTTCCAAGCTAGAAACCGATTGGACCAAGACTTTGCGTACATTCCCGATCGTGCTCGATCGAGAGGAGCAAATGCTGGAGCTGTATTTCACCGAAACTTCCGGTGAAGAAGGGAAGAAGCTCGCCAAGGAATATATTGGACTTCGACAGAGCTACATCGAGTCGTTCTCGAAAGACAATCTCCAAAAAGGACAGAGCAAGCACGAGTTTGAAATGCTGAAAGCGGGCCCGAGGAATTTCATTGGTATTTCGAAAGTCGATGCTAACGAGATCGAGCTAGGTAAATACTCTCCGAAGATCCACGCCTGCTGGAAAGAACTCGAAAAATTCGTCTCGTCGGAAAAAGGATACAGGGCCAGAGCATACGTTGGAGCTCTCGATACTATTCATGCCATCAGGAATGAGTCAGCTCAACTTCTTAAATTGGTCGACATGGGCCCTGGTCCGCGCCCCAACGAGCGCGAAAAGTGATCGACCTAGCAAGACTATAGACGGCGAATTTGGTACTGCCATGTTCATGCCATCCGCAAGTGATACTTTGCTCTTACGGTGAAGGCGGGGTGAGAATGAAAGAGCGAAGCAACAAAGCCGGGAGTGGAGCCCAGCTTAGTAGACCGAGGTCGTACAGAAATGATCGACACATAGCTAATTTGCTTTTCGAGGGGAAAATAAAATGGGCGAATTTGGGTCTCATCAGTTTGAAACAAAGACCAACAGCAACGACAGTCTATCATTTAGTGATATCACATACAGTGCCATCAATGATATCACCAGAAAAAACAATGACGACGATCAGAGTGTTACCAGCAAGGACGGTATCACTAAAAAATCAGGATCGGAAATGGGGGACTGGGGCAGAATTATTGCAGGCAACGGTTGGACCAGCCAAGACAAAAACGAAGTCAGTGAGCCAGGACAGAAGAAGTCCACCATAAAAGACAACGACGGTAAATTTCTAGTAGTGACGTCTCCGTACTTCGTCGATAACGTGCTTTCCGGACTCGGCATCGGGGCTCAAGCGAAGCACCCGCCCAAGCCCGGCGATAAGCCGGATGAAACCAGCTCCGGAACTTCAGCCAGCAAAGAATTCAAGAAATACGCCGATAAGTTCCAGAAGGAGTTATTGAATAATGCAGCGTTGACAGTCCTACAGATCGCTGAGCAGGCTAATACCAATTTGAAGGTGCAGGTAAACATTGAAGCGCTTGGTTCGAACTTTCCGCGCGTTCGTAGGGACGCGGAGAAGGAGCTCATCAAAATAGGATCGGCTGCTCGTCCCGCGCTTCAAAAACTCTTGGATGGTAACGAGCCTGATTTAAAACATAGAGCCAAGAATATTCTCGAAACAATCCAATACAATGAGGACGAACCGAAACGTCGCGAATATGACGAGCTCCGGCAAAATGCACAAGCGTTCCTGTCGAAACTCGGCATTCGTGTGCTAGGCAAATGGGATGAGGAATACCAAAATGTCATTGATCAGCCACCGCCTGATTGGCTCAAGCTGAGCAAAGATGACAAATTGGCATTCGAAAAGTTGATTTCCAAAACTGATACCATCCTGGCTGATAAGAGATTCAAGCAAATTGCCGAAACCAGCAGAACGGACGACATGTTCCAGAGCCTAATGTTCCTGCAAAGGCTCGCGGAAAATTCCCGAATGACTTTCGCTATGGTTTTAT
>CAZISK010001094.1:0-2619 GCA_964541355.1 uncultured Candidatus Obscuribacterales bacterium | reverse complement strand
GACGAATTAGAGCTCGGTTTTGCATCAGGAGATACGAAGTTGGTAAGGTATCTGACGCAAATGAAATCTCTTCGCCGATTTGTGGTAATTGGCGATAACACAGGTCGGTTAACTATCCAGGACTTGCAACAACTTAGAAAAACAATGCCACATTGCCAGATAGAGCCGCCCTTTACGTGGGCGCAACGTATGCAGCCCCGATAATCCGAACCGAGCTGTGCAACCAGTGCTGCAGCCTGTTGATTCAGATCCAATCGCAAGGCGCTTGATGTCAGCTCCCCATCATCACTTCCTGTTCTCAATCGGCGCCTGCATCCTTTCCAACATTTCTTTGGTGCGATTGTATTTGTCGAACTGAAACGGATTGAAGTCTTTTCCTACAGTCGTCATTGCAATGCCCAATGCGCTTATTGTTCGAATGCGGCTTTGCACGTCCGCCTTGATTGGTGCAGCAACCGACGAGGGGCCTCTAAAGGCTTTGGTAGTCAAATAGGCACATGCAGCGGAACCCAAAAATCGAGTAGCGCTGTCAGACCAGCTTTCTTCAACTCCGGTAAGGCGCTCGAAACCGTAATGCCGCGCCACCACTCCGGAACCAAGCGCTGCTCCGATACCACCGGCCTTGAACATGGTATTATCCGTTGCCACGCCTAAGCGATTCATGCCCTTCTCGAACTGGGACATCATGTGGCAGAATTTTGGCAAATCGGCTGACGGCTTCTGAACGTGAATGTTTGAGCCCACAAGACGGATCAGAGTAGTCGGTGTTGATACCTTGCTTGCCAAAAACGAGCAGTGGTGTCGAATGTCTTTGAACGCATGCATCGCCAGAATGCTTGAGTTGGTCTCTGGTTATTGCAACCACCCGGATACCCACAGCTGATCCCGACTACCTATCGATAAATCAGCCCCTTCTGACGACCACACACGGTATAGACCGCGCATCTTGCTAGTCGAAGATAGTCCAATTCAGAAAGGGTTGATTGCACACTTGCTGACTCAACATGGTCACTCAGTAATAATGAGTCGCAGATAGCAAATACAACACTCATGACATGATGAAACCGGCGGGGGCAATGCTTGCGCATCGCCCCCGGGTCTCCTTCACCGCGTTCGTCAGTTGCTTGCCCCTCCTTCGAGCGACAACGCAGTGTTCTTCACTTCTGGTTTTGCAGTTCTCGGCATCGACAAGTCCAGCGCCAGGTCATGGGCAGTTTTCGCAGACAGCATGTCTACAAGTTGCTGCGCTCCCGATCCCGCACCGGCGGCTGCACCACCACCATTGCCACCAGCCATTACAATGCTAGGAACCCAACTTCCGTTATACGCTTTGATTGCTTCGGCGTACATGCCATTCACTTTTTCGTACGTCGCAAGTTTCTTGTCCAGTGCGCCGTCTGCCACCATTACGAGTTTGCGAGCAGCAGCTTCACCTTCACCGCGGAGGATGGCAGCTCTCTTTTGGTTGAATGCGGTCTGTACATCGAGCGCCGCAACGTCACGTTTTTTCTCAGCAGAAGTTACCGCGGTCGCTTTCTCGACTTCCTGCGCCCACTTCGCTTTAGCAGCTTCCGCTTCACCTTGCTTGGCAGCGGTGATCGCGGCTTGTTCAGCTTTTTTCGCTTCCGCTATTGCTATTGAAACTCCGACAATCGCTTGCTGTTGCATAGCTATCTGTTTTTCCACTTCTTCAGGATAGTGAATGTCGTTCATCGATAAGTTGTATGTGAGAATACCAAACTCCTTGAGAGGAGAATCGACTGCGTGTTTCGGCTTTCCATTAATCACTTTGACGCGAACTATGTTGACCGTCTTGTCTTGTCCGGACATCGGATCTCTAACTTTTTGCGGTTTCGTTTCCGTCTCGAAAACACCGAAGTCAACTTGCTCTTGAATGTCGGCAAGCAACTCATTTTTTCTTTCGGCGTAAGATTCCGTACTGCTCATAAGCGGCCCGGCTGTGTAGACAGCCTTTTCGAGAACCGTTCGAACGAGCTGCTTGGTGACAGCTTCAGAGCTGCCGTACTTTGCGTGAATTCTATTCAAGTGATCCAGGTCCATCGGCATCTCCCAGCTGATAGAACCACTGATGGTGGCTTGTGCCCCATCGTTAAATCGAATTCTAAGCGATTCGTCTCGATTTTCACCCTGGTCAGCTTTAGAAGAAAACCAAAATTGATCCCGCTTCGGATACTTCGTCACCCGTCCCCACCAACTGAGTTGGGTTCCCGGTTTCGTGTACCAGTTGAGAGTTCCAACTATGGGCAACTGGACGACCATTATTGAGTTGGCATCGTTTGTCGCGATGGCCCCGTCCAATAACAAGCATCCTCCGGCCAGTGCGGTCACGCCTATAACTGTAATGACTGCTATTTTTGCATTTTTACTCATGATGTACTCCATCAGGCATCAGCCAGATGTGAACTGTGTGTCTTTTACTGTCTATCTATCCGTCCGCCCGTGCAGTTGAGCCGGCGATGGTTACAACAACAATGCATCGGCATAAAAGCTCCGGGTGCCTTTGTCGTTTAAACTGTGTCTTTTTCAAAATTCGATTTGCCGCTCAGCAATTAGAATCGAATCTGCACGTCTCTTCTTTATTCTTTAGCAATCGTATTC
>CAZISK010001093.1:0-2622 GCA_964541355.1 uncultured Candidatus Obscuribacterales bacterium | reverse complement strand
GGTCAGATCATCATAAATAATCAATGCGTGCTGTTTGTTGTCGCGGAAATACTCACCGATAGCTGTTCCGGCGTAAGGTGCAAGGTATTGCAAGCTAGCCGGGTCATTAGGCGAGGTAGCGACTACTACCGTCTGGTCCATCACACCTTCGCGCTTGAGCCTCTCGACCATGCGAGCAACTTTGCTGGCCTTTTGGCCGATAGCGACATAAATATTGATGACTCCTGTCTTTTGCTTGTGCTGGTTGATCATTGTGTCGATAGCCACAGCTGTCTTACCGGTCTGACGATCACCAATGATTAATTCTCGCTGGCCTCGACCGATAGGCACCATCGCATCGATTGCTGTGATACCGGTCATAAGTGGCTCATGAACACTTTTTCGATCCAGCACACCGGCGGCATTTCGCTCGATAGGACCACGGACTTTGGACTTGATAGGACCTTTCCCGTCCAAAGGATTTCCAAGCGGGTCCACAACCCGGCCCACCAACTCTTTTCCTACTGGGATATCAAGCACCTGACCGGTCAATCTAACACGTGCGCCAGCTCGAACCAGCTTCTCAGAGCCGAGTAGTACTGCGCCAATTTCATTTTCATTCAGGTTAAGAGCAAACGCAGGGACTTTCTCGCCACCCACGCCTTCGATTTCCAGTACCTCGCTCGCACCACACTCACGGAGTCCATAAATCCAAGCGATCCCGTCAGCGTTCCTGGTAACTACGCCGACACTCTCGACTGCTGGCTGATTCTTTAGCTCCTCAATTGCTGAGCGGATGTCTGCTGATAATTCTTTTACTGATAATTCACTCATTACTATGTCTCTCGTTCCTTTCTGATTAGAATTTGGTCTTTTCTCTCAAACTGCTTAAGCGCGCATCAACTGTACTATCGAGCAGGGCATTGGCAAACTCCAAGCGCACTCCGCCGATAGCTGAATCATCTATCTGTTCATTGATAATAATTTTTTTAACATTCTTATGGACTCTGCGAACCATGCTTTCAACTTCACTGCGAGTTGAACTATCTAGAGGATGAGCAACGATGGCTGTTATCTCCACAATACCGGACTCATCCGCTCTTAGCTGCAATATATCGCGGGCCACAGAGTTTACATCGTCTGTGTGTCCGCTTGATATGAGATAAGCAGCCAGTTCTTTCGCCAGATTCTTATCTCCTTTATCGAGAGCATCTACCGAAAATTTAGCAAGCTTGGACCGTGAATAACTTGAGCTCATTCTCTAACTTTGGCCCTTCAGCGCTTCCGCTATTAGCTGCTTGTCCTTTTTAGCATCTATCTTCTCATGAGCTACGAACTCGGTTGCCTGAATGACTAAGTCGACCATGTCCTTTTCTAGGCCGCGCTTGGCACGCTGTGTTTCTTCATCAATTTTCTTCTTGGCCTCGACTAGCATGTTCTCAGCTTTGGCTGCCGCTTTTTCTTCGGCTTCACTGACGATGGCATCGGCCTGTGCTCTCGAGGATGCGACTATCTCATCTGATTGTTTTCGGGCAGTCTTATGAGCTTGGGCAATCTCTTTCTCCAGTTTTTGCTTCTCAGCACTCATCTCAGTAGTCAGTCGCAGACCTTCTTCGATAGTCTTGCGCCTTTTTTCCAGCGTATCGACAACACGGCTAAATACATACTTTTTCAGTACAAAAAAGACCAGAACAAAAGTAATGAACTGGATCAGAAAAGCTCTCGGCTCTATACCGAGCGCAGCAATACCCGAAGCCTTATCAGCTTCTTCTGCTGCAAACTGGAACATATAACTATTCACTTACTATCTTTTCTCCTGATTTACTTTAGACGATGAAAAATGCCGCGAATGCCAGAAGACCGAACAGCTCAGCCAGTCCGACAAATATGAACAATTGCCCCAAGAACTTGGCAGATTCTGGGTTTCTACTAACAGCGTTCATGAAGGCAGCGCCCATAAGACCGATAGCTATAGCCGGACCTAGTCCGCCTACTCCTACCAAGATTCCTTGCGCGAGAACCGTTGTATCAATTGTGGCTGCTTCTGCAAATAATTCCATTTTTACTCCTTATTTCCTCTTATGATTATACAATTTTATAAACAACTTCAATCAACTAAATAAATTACATCACCGGATTCCGAGCCTCCGTCAATACTTCATCATGTTCAGAGTGAGCCGTGGATAGTGATAGATAAGCTAGACAAAGAATCACAAAGATATATGCCTGCAGGGCAGCCACGAACAATTCGACGAGGGTAAAAGGCAGGGCAGTCACAGGACCTAGAATTCCACCAAGATAAGCAAATATGGCTATCAAGATCTCCCCTATGGCCACGTTAGCAAAAAGTCGCAAGCCCAACGCCAACAATCGTGTTAGTTCAGTAAAAACTTCAAATATTCCCACTAGGTAAGTGGCGGGATTAAAAAGACTGCCGGCAAAGTAATGCCTTATGTGCTTGCGATAGCCTGACTCACTGATAGCTATAACCTGGACGAAAACCATACCCACAACTGCCATCGCCAGCGTAGCATTCAAATCAGCAGTAAAAGGTCGAAGCAGCGGACTACCGTTGTACTGGACGGCTTCACCAACTCCAGGCAGCAGCCCCAACCAGTTATTGAACAGAATAAAGAAAAAGAA